>PHAZ01000138.1 GCA_002841825.1 Deltaproteobacteria bacterium HGW-Deltaproteobacteria-22
TGTTTTTGGTGGCAAACAAGTAATTGGGAAAAAACCGTCACAAAAACAGCAGGCAAAAAATCCATTTGTTGAGCAAAAAGAATCTTCGACTCTAAAGATTTGTCAAAAGAAAAATAATACGAAAGCAGCAAAGGCTGCAGAGGGGGCGGATCCGGTCAAGCGACGCGTGACGCTGCGCAAAGGCACTCATCAACAGATCGAGGCGAACCAGCCGCGCAACGCTGCCGGCGATATGATCGACCCCAAAACCCAACAGCCATTGAAACCAGGAGAGATCGACGTTGGGCACAAGCCCGGGCAAGAGTGGCGTAAGCGCCAGCAGATGCACCGGGAACGCGGCAGCACTCGTCCAGAAGTACGAGACGCTGAGAACGACCCGAATCTCTACCAACTGGAAGATCGTTCATCTAACCGCAGCCACAAGTATGAACAGGATTAGGAGCCCGAGATGAAGGTCGGATACATCATCGCGAGTCGCGAGGTCACTGAAAAGGGCAAGCCCGTCGGCTACATATATCGAGAGGCGCCTGATAACGAGAACGATAGCGGCTGGCGTGTCTTCTCTGGTGAGGAAACACAGGAGTACGCTGACGATCCGGCAAACTTCGCCATGTACAACGCCTCGACCATAGTCGATCTAGACCCTTCGGTGCGCGTGCTACTTGGAGAGGAGGCTCCCGTTGCATTTGAACGCGATGAGTCGGGCGGTTTCACGAAGGTCGATGATGAGTTGGAATGATCTCTCCACGTCTCAGTTTTATAAGGGCTAAAGTAAGAATATACGAACCAACAGATGGGGCATCGGATGACGCCAACCGGATCAAAAATGAGATCATCGAGAGCGATTTTTCAATGGAAAGAAGGCTTAGGTGACGGTCTGTGGGCGAAATAGAATCGACGTAGGCGAAGTTCCAAGTGACGAAGGCGGTTCCGGGAAGGTTCATCCCACGCCTCAATTTTCATGTAATAAAAGGGATGCGCCCATGCCTAGGGATTGAGGGCGGCGTTGTCGATTTTTCAGGTGAAAATGCAGCCACTCAGCGGTGAAGAGGGGATGTTGTGGAGCGGGCTATGCGGAGCATGGTGTGAATTAGAAACGACTTGAGCGCAGTGAGCCGATCGCAAAATGTGGGATTTTCGCGTGAAATCGGCAGTGAGCGCGGGGAAAAATGCGGCTACAGGAACGGTTCGACGGCGACGGCCCAATAGACTCGCATGAAGAACGTGCCCTCGGGGAAGGCTACATCGCGGTTTCCTTCGCGGAACTCCTTTTTGGCAGTGTTGTACAGGTCGCCAAAGCGCTTCTGCCGCTGGATGCGGTAGCGTTTGGCCTCGTCGTTCTTGGAGGACACCGTGGGCCGCAGGGAGAACGGTTTCCAGGGCTTGACCGGTGCGTCGTACGGATCGAGGCTCAGGCAATTCTTGCGACCGAACCAGCGCAGTCCGTTGGCCTCGCGTTCCTCGGCGATGCGCGCCTCCTCGGCGGCCACGCGCTCGCTCACGACCTTGCCGTAATCCTCCGGGCTCAGCATGCCCTCACCCGGAATCGGTGTCAGGATCAACTCGCGCGTGAGCAACTCAGGGTCTTCGGTCTTGGCGAAGAACTTCTTCGGTCGCTTCGTGAGGATACTTCCCTTGGAGATTTGCGACGAAGTGGAGAGCGCACCGGGCCAGTGTTGATGCCGGTCGACCAGGCCGGCCTTCACGGGATTGGTAATGGTGTATACCACTTTGTCCATGACGTCGCCGCCCTGTGGGAGCACGCAGTAGTTGGGCCGCGCGCCGCCTTCCCACATGGCGCCGTAACGTCGGAGCGTGCAATTGACGAATCTTGCAATATTTTGGTTCATGGCCTGAACAAAGAGCGGGGCTGTGCCGTCCAAGTCGGTGAAGACGATATGCAGATGATTGCTCATCGCGGCAAACGCGTGGATGGCCACAGGATGATGGGCCTGAGCGTCGGCGATGCAATAGAGGATGGCCTCGCATAATTCCTGGGAGGGCCGCAGGAAGTAGCGCCGCTCAGAAGTGTTCCGGGTGACCAGATAAGCGGTGAGTTCTTCGAAGAGAAAGGCTTGCACCATGGGTTTTCGACTCCCTTGACGCATGGATTTGGGCTTGTCCAGGGCCGGATTTCAGGTGGCGTCAGGAGTCATTATCGAGAGTTGCAAAAAGTGGTTGCAGAGAAAGTGTGGTCCGGGAATTTTCGTTTCATTCGGCTGACCCGATTTTCCAGCGGGAGTGAAAAAATCCTGTGAGTGGAAAGATCTATCCGCCACTTCGAGGGGATGACCGGCTCTGCGGATACAAAGAAACAGGACGCGAGTGCGAGAACAAGTGCTTCTGATGGCCCTATCAAGGTCAAAACACGTCATCGGCATGGTTTCTGACCCTCTTCTTACCTAACGCAAAACGCGTTTAGCACTAGATCAAGACATACGCCTTCGCGTTCTGTGCGGGTTCTGTGCGAGTTTTACGCTAACCAGAGCAACCGCCGTCGCGTTCTGTGCGAGTTTTACGCTAACCAGAGCAACCGCCGTCGCGTTCTGTGCGAGTTAAGTGCATTTAATGCACTTGTTGCTCCCCTCGTTGCGGTGCAGAACAGTAGAAGGTTAGGGGCGAGGGTGGGACGCCCGTTGCCGGGAGTCTGGCTCGGACAGTGCCGGCGGAATCGTGGATTGATTGATGCGGCTTCGCTGCTGCAAAGTTGAAAGAAGGTGTTACCATGGTCGGAACTACCGAAAAACTGATTGAAGGCCTGGACCCGCGCGACTCCGACAGTTGGCCCGTTTGGCTCACGGTCCCGGAGACGGCCGCGGTCATGCGCCTGGCCGTGTCGACGATCCGCGGGCTGACGCAATCGGGCCGCCTGCGGTCCCGTCGGTTCGGACGGCAGGTCAGGATCTCCAAGGCGGCGTTGCTGGCCTTCCTGGACGAGTCCGGAAGATAGCCGTTGACCGAAGGTCTCACTTCGTGCAGAGTTGGCGCAGGTTGTTCTGCTCCATCCTGCCGGATCGGAGCTTGTCCAAATGTCGAGAAAATCAGATATAGAGCCGTTTCCTTACGTTTCGCCGAAAGGAAAAACGGCCTTCCGCGTCGACTACTGCGCCCACGACCTGGATGGTCACGTTCACCGATTGCGCCGCCAGGGGTTCCCGACGCGCGCGGCTGCGATTCGATGGACGGAGGCGCGCGCCTCCGAGGTGAAGCTGGGGATCATCCGGCAACCCCGGAGGAAGCGCACCGCCGCGGCCGACGACGCCCTCCCGACCACGGATCAGGTGTTCGAGATCCTGCTGGACTACTGGAAAGGCCGATTGAAGCCAGCGACCGTCTACACCTACCAAGTGAAGTACAAGAACCACATCCGCCCGGTCTGCGGCTCCCGGGTCTTCGCAGAGCTGGACCAGCGGACCCTGAACGCCGTCGCGGCCTGTAGCAATCCGGGGGCGGCTTCGATCTTCAAGGTCATGCTGCGAGACGCCCCCCGGGTGGGGATCAAGGCCCCGGAAGGAATGTACAACCCGCCCGCGCACAAGCGAAACCCGCGGATCGTTTTCCTCGAACCGTCGGAGGCGCAGGCGGTCCGGGAGCTGCTGCCCGTGCAGGTCCGTCCCCTGTTCACCATCCTGGTCACCACCGGCCTGCGGTCCGCTGAATTGTTCGGGTTGTCCTTCCTCGACATCGACCGGAAACGTTCGCTGCTGTACGTGAAGCGGAACTTCGTGTACGCCCCCGGCCCCACATTCAACAGCCCGAAAAATGGGAAGTCGCGGTGTGTCCCCCTGGCACGTGCGACCATGACCGCCCTGGAGGAAATCTCCATGCACCTCCACGGCTGCCCCTGGCCCGAGATTCCGGCTGATGCGGACCCGACGAGTTGGTTGGTCGCCCGGTTCTGCATGTCCTACTTTCGCCAGTGTTTGACGGAAGCAGGCCGGGCCGCCGGTTTGCACAAGCAATGCTCCCCGCACGTCCTGAGGCACACGGCGGCTTCCTGGCTGGTACAATCCGGGACTCCCCTGGAAGTGATAGCCGAGATCCTCGGTCACTTCGATCTGTCGGTCACGAAAGCCTATTCGCACCTGAAGCCTGGGCACCTGACCAGCTCCGTGGAGCGTCTTTCTTCTCTGCTGAATCCCTGATTTTCTTCTTGCCAAAATCCGTCAAAAATGTTGACTGTATGAATCAGCCTTTGATTTCAAAGGCCTTTTTCCGAGAGTTACTAGAATGCGGCGACTCGATAGTCCCGAAAAGAAACACAACCAAAAATCTCAACCAGAACGGAGGAAAAGCAGAACAACGCGGTGCGCCGGCGTCAGTGATACACGACCAGAGACGTGAAGAAGGCGGAACCGTTGTAGTTTCGCAGCCCAACGGGCCCCTCGAACTCGTCGTCGGCCGGGAGGGACACGGTGTGGCTCACGGAGGCGGAAAAGCCGAACTCGTCAAGGTAGGAGCAGCGCAGCGTGGCGCCGGACACGTAGGCACGGAGCCGTCTCCACTGGGTGCCGTCGGTGGCGCCGGTGATCGTGCTGGCGCTCTGGGACTGCCAGGCACTTCCCGTGAATTTCCAAATCTGCACGGCCTTCTCGTCCCGGGCGTACAGGCAGGTGTAGCCGGCGGTGGTGGTCGGGCCTGTCCCCTTCCAGGCGACAAAGACGCCTGCCCAGTTCTCGCCATTTTCGTTCGTCGGGGCCAGCGTGAGGGTCGCCTCCACGGCGTAGTCCACGAGGTAGAACGAGGTGTCGTGGAGGAGGGTGCTTCCCGCGGTTCCGGTCTGGCCCAGGATCATGTCGGTGCCCTGCGTCCACGTGCCCGACTGCTGGATATAGTCAGGGAGGGTGGAAAGGAACGGATCAAAGTGCGCCAGAGTTGACAGGGACTGCGGTGCGAGGGGCTGCTCGCAGCCGTCGCCCAGGCCGTCGCCGTCGCCGTCGGACTGCAGGGGGTTGGGGACCGATGGGCAGTTGTCACAGTTGTCGTCCACGCCGTCGAGGTCCTCGTCATGGCCGACTTGGCAACCGTCGAGGGCGAAGAACTGACAGTCCGCCGCGCAGGCGAGGGTCCCCGATCGGCAGCCGAAGTCTGTACAGTCGTGGCCTGAAAGTTCGAGGCCGTCGCACGCCTCCCCTTGCTCGACCTGCCTCACATCGTCGCCACATTGACCGAAGGTCATGCAATCGGTGAGATCGTAGTCCAGGCAGTTCAGTTGGCAGGCGAGGGCCCCGCCGTAATATCCCATGGACGCGCACGTCTCCCCGGCCAGAACGTCACCGTCACAGATTTCGCCATCATCGAGCGCGCCGTTGCCGCACGGGTCGGGCGTGCCCTCGCAGCCGGAGGTGTCGAAGGCCGAGCAGTCGGCGCCACAGGCGAGGACGCCGGTGTCGAACCCCAGGGACAGGCACGTCACCTCGCCCAGGTCGTCGCCGTCACAGGTCTCGTAGCCGGCCTGACGCGCGCCATCTCCGCAGCGCCCGGAGCATCCCCCAAGGTCCAGTTGGCAGGTGGCGGTGCAGGCGAGGGCACCTTCGTGGTAACCGAGGCTCTGGCAGGAGACTTCGCCCAGGAAGAGCCCGCCGTCGCAGACCTCTCCCGGATCCAGGACGCCGTTCACGATGCACGTGTCGTCGTCGGGCTCGTCAGGGATGTCCATGAACAGGCGGCAACCCGGCGTCGTGAGCAGCAGGACGAGCATGGCCAAACCAGTAAACGCGCGCGATTTCATGCCATCACCTCTTTGTCGACTATCCCCGATGGCGATTCAACTGTCAAGGCGGGTTGTTGTGTAAAAAACGTCGTATCAGGAGGTTTTCATGGAAAACGTTTGACAGGGGGGAAGCAGATCCACTAGAAACATCATACAGTTCCTGTCTGCCAGGAAAACCTGAGGTTGAACTTGAAATAGGTGAGAGGCAATGAAAGCATATGCATTCCTTTTTGCGGTATTTATCACTTTTATCGCATGTGACGATAGCCCCAGTGGAGAACCCTGTGTTTTGCTTGGAAAGAAACTTCAATCCTGCGGCCTCATGACGAAAGGCGAAATCTATTGTGACAGTCATGAAGACACTGCATACAATGATTGTGTGAGCAATTGTATTGCCAGAGCCTCCTGTGATTTGTTGGAGTCCTTTTTATGTGAGGGCGTGAGGGAACCAGCCATCCTGGCCTGCTATTATGATTGCCCCTCCGAACCTTTGACGTTCACCTGTGATGATGGATATGTCATCAGCAACTACGAAGTATGTGACGCATCGGAGGATTGTCCGGATGGCTCCGACGAATTCGGTTGTTCGGTGTTCACCTGCGAAAATGGTGAGAAGATTCCCCTCAACGAGCAATGCGATGGGAAACAGGATTGCCTGGCGGGCTCCGACGAGCTCGGCTGTCCGATGTTCACCTGCGACAACGGCCAGGAGGTACGTCTGAACAAGGAATGTGATGGAACCCCGGATTGTGACGATGGCTCCGATGAAATGGGCTGTCCGGTATACGCAGAACCCACCTGTCCTGAATGAAGTTGCAGGGTCCGGTGGTTTTTCGACATGGACTCAACCCGCCACGGAGGTGGCGACCCGAAGGAGAAAAATCATGAAAATCAAGTTGTTCATCACCGGTGTTTTGAGCCTCGTATTCCTGCTCGTGGGCGTGCATCAATTTGCCTATGCAAATCATGCGACCGTCTCCAATGCCCAGGTCTCGGATCAAATCACCATCGTCAATGAGTCCCCGGATCCGATGGCCCGGAAGTGCAGCTTCAACTCGGATTGTCCGCATGGTCTCTGCAAGAGCGGACAATGTGGCGGTTGCAGCTTCAATTCGGATTGCAAGGGCTGGGGCACCTGCAAGAGCGGCCAGTGTGGCGGCTGCAGCTTCAATTCGGAGTGCAAGGGGTTCGGAGATTGCAGCAGCGGCAAATGCACCAAGTCCCCCTATTAATAAGGGGGGAATATCTGGTCTGGCCTCGGGAAAGTGGACGCCTGACTCAGGATCCTGTCGGTACTTGACTTCGGTTTCCCTTGCGTGATCTCGTTCAAATCGGATACAACACGGGGCGGCGCACGAAGGAAATTCCATTTGTCCACCCTCTACCTGGCCCCACGATTTCTCGAACATGAACTGGAAGCCGAGCTGGCGCGGCGGGGGCTGCACGTGCGCGAGCGGGTGGGGCGCCTGTTCCTGTGCGAAGGGAAGGCCGCCGAAGTTATCTGGGCCGACGACGTCTGGGTCGACGTGCGCGAGGTTCCCGTGGAGAGCATCTCCAAGGCGGCGGCCGTGCTGCGGGAGTTTCGGCTGCCGTTCGTGCATTTCTCCGAACGCAACCACCGTCGGGGTGAGTTGATCGCCGGGCAGTTGAAGCGGCAGCCGGTGGAGCGCCTGCATTTCGGGGAGCCGCTGGCGAAGGGGCCGTGGGGCGGCTACTCGCTTCCGTCGCCGGACCGGATGTGGATCTCGACGCAACTGCGTGCCCCGGTGCCCCTGGGGGAGGCCGAGTTCCACGAGAACAAGACCGATCCCCCGTCGCGGGCGTATCTCAAGCTCTGGGAGGCGATGACGGTGCATGGAATCCGGCCCGTGCGCGGGGCCCGGGTGCTGGATCTGGGCGCCGCCCCCGGCGGTTGGACCTGGGTGCTGGCCCACGCCGGCTGCGAGGTCCTGGCCGTGGACAAGGCACCGCTGGAGAAGACCCTGGCGAGGCACCGCCACGTCAGGACCCTGCAGGAGAGCGCGTTTTCCGTGGATCCCGAAGCCGTGGGCGACGTCGACTGGCTCTTCTCCGACATCATCTGCTACCCAGAGCGCCTGCTGCAACTGGTGCACCGCTGGCGCGACTCCGGGCGGGTGGGGCGCTTCGTCTGCACGGTGAAGTTCCAGGGCGAGACCGACTGGGACGCCATCGACGCCTTCCTGGCCATCCCCGGATCCCGGTTCGTGCACCAATACCACAACAAGCATGAACTCACGTGGATTCTTGTTTGATTGTTAAGCGATTATTTACATATACCTACGAAGGGCAGGTCGGCTTCCCAGGGCATCTCCTCGCAAGTGGTTCCAGCACCGGCGCAGTCCGGGGACCGCCGGTCGCAGATCTTGCGGCAGACCCGCTCGTTATTGCCGGCGTTGTCGCAGGCATAGCCGGCTTGGCACGGGTGGAAGAGATCGCATGGTTCACCGACGGTGTCGGATCCCGGTGCGAGGCAGGCCACCTGCCCCTGATCGTTGAGGAGGGTGCAGACGTGCCCTCCGGAGCAGGTCTGGGGGTCGATGGGACTGCACGCGTCCTCGACAAAGCACACCCCCGGCAAAAAGCCCGTGGCGAACCCGCAGGAGAGACCGGCATCGCAGGGGTTGAAGTCGTTACAGAGCTGCCTGCAGACCTGAAGCCCATCGTTCATGTACATGGCGCAGACCATGCCGGGCGAACACTCGTAGCTGAATCCGCAAGTGTCCCCCTGCGGCTTCATTTCCGACTGGGCGCACTCGGTGTTGCCGTCGTTGTTCTCGTTGAAAAAGCAGAATTCCACACCTACTGGACACCCGGTGCCGGAGACCGGATCGCACCCGGCTTGACCCGTGGGACAAACGCCATAGTCCAAAAAGCCGAGGCCAACGTCTTGACAGAAATCGCCGTTTTCGCAATCAGTGTTGAGGTTGCACAATCGTCGGCACACATCTTGAAAGCAGGTCAGCGTGGGATTGCACTGTTCCGATGTTAAACAACCCTCGCCCTCACTCGCATGGTTGTCACCGGGCACGGTGCACTGGACCCTGGGCTCAAGATTCTGGAAGAAGTAGCAGGCAGCGGGATCCGCGCACATCTGGTTGTTGATCGGATCGCACGCGGCCTGCGGCCGGGGACAATAGCCCATGGGAGAGGGGAAGCCGGCGTCGACGCATTGTGTGTCGCCGACGCAGCCCGTGCCCACGTCGCACAGGCTGGCACAGAACCGTCCGCCGTAATCCGGTTGATTCACGCACATCAATTGGTCCATGCACTGGGAGGAGTCGTCGCAGAAGGATCCGAGCGGGAGGGCGCCGGGCGGGGTGCAGGCCGTGGCCATGCTCTCGGGAAAAAAGTGGCAGGTCAACCCTTCGTTGCAGCCACTGCCGGCGTACGGGCTGCAGTTGGCGATGGGGTAGCAACCCGAAAAGTTGATTTGGCAGTTGGAGTTGCAACTGACCGATCCCCCCGCGAATCCATCCAGGTTGTGGCAGAGCTTCGCCCCGCTGAACTTCCATTCGCCCCCTGAGTCCTGATCGCAGGGCTCGTTATCGTCGAGGGTGCCGTTGCCGCACAGGGATTGATCATACGGAAAGCTCGCCGAGGAGTTGCAGCCGGCTACGGCCAGCAGGAGTACTGCACTAAAAAACAGGGGGGTGATGCGGGTCAGTTTCATGATGGCTTCCTCACGGACGCTGCCACTGGAGGCGGACGTCGTTGACGATGGGACGGACGGCGCGGTCGGTGGTGGCCAGGCGGATGTTCACCTCGAAGCTCCAGCCGATGAGCGGACCGCCGTTGGCGGCGAGATCGATGGTGTGGGTCGGCGCGCCGGTGGGGTACTCGAAGTACTGGGCCACGCCGCCGATGTCGGCCGGGAGCCAGCCCGATGCGGGGTTCCCGAAGGCGTCCAGGGCCCGGATGCGGATGCCCGCGGCCGTGCCCGTGGGCACGTAGGCGTCCCAGGCGATGGCGTCGACCTGGGCGGCCTCGAACAGGGACGCGAAGATGTAGGTCCAGAAACCGCGCGGGGCCGTGAAGGAGAGGGCGGTGGAGCCGGTGAAATCGGAATATGTATAGTGAGTCCCTATGCCGATGGTCTGGCCGGCGGGCAGGTCCGCGGCGCGGGCGTTGGTGGCCGGATCGAGCTTCCAGACGCGGCCGCTGTTGAGCCCCAGCGTCCAGGCGTAGCCGTGCTGGTCGAAGCCCACGCCGCGCAGGTCGGTGCTGGACACGCCCGGCAGCATCGCGCCGCCGGCGTCGCGCAGGGTGCCGATGTACGTGATGGTGCTGTTGGCGTAGTTCAGTTCGTCGATGTGCAGTCGCATCGTGTAGCCGTGGTTCCACAGGGAGGCCCACACGTCGCCGGTGGCGGGCTCGACGCCCACGCCCAGGTTCTGCATGTTGTCCGCGCCGATGCGCTGGGCCCAGCAGTCGCCGCTGATCAGGGTCACGCCCGA
>PHAZ01000139.1 GCA_002841825.1 Deltaproteobacteria bacterium HGW-Deltaproteobacteria-22
AAATACAATGATCAAATCAATAAAATTCATAACCTCACCAAAATGCGGAAAACAATACGAACGTCAGTTTCAATATTCTTCATAGCACCTTCAATGCTAATTTGTCAACCCCTTGTAATTATAATATTTACATTTAAATAGGGATATTATTACAATACACCAGATCCTGCCGCGTCATTTCTCCGGCAAACTTTGCGTGCACAGGCCTCCGGGACATGCTATGGATCGGGGGTCTGTCTTCTTGGAGGATTGAAATGAAAAAACTATTAGGTGTTTCGGTTGTCCTGTTCGCCCTGCTTGCCCTCACGTGGTCGGCGTGGGCCAATTCCAAAATGACCGTCCGCAACAGCTCAGGGTCGAGCATCGGCAGCATTGATGGCGACGGAACCGTCCGCAACAGTTCGGGCTCCAGCGTTGGAAAAATCGAGGCCGGCGGCACGGTCCGCAATTCCTCGGGTTCGAGCATCGGAAGCGTCGAGGCCGGCGGCACGATCCGCAACTCCTCGGGTTCGAGCATCGGCAAGGTCGACACCGACGGCACGCTTCGCAACTCCTCGGGTTCGAGCATCGGCAAGCTCGACGGCTGCACCGTGCGGAACTCGTCGGGTTCCTCGCGGGGCAAGTTCGACGACTGCTCCTTCTCCACCGACCGCAACCGCATGGCGGCCTATCTCTTCTTCTTCACGCCCCTGCACAACCAGTAGTAGTCCCGGCGGTCCGGAACCGGACCAGCAAAACCCTTCGCTCAGCCGTCCTTCCGTGATACTTTCCCGGCTCCCGGGAGCGAACTTCCGGGCTTCCCGGGAGCGAACTTCCGGGCTTCCCGGGAGCGAACTTCCGGGCTTCCCGAAGGAGGACCTGCGAACATGATCTTCACCGAACTGACGGACGTCTTCGATCATTACCGCACCGACAAGGACATCTTTCACGATCTCATGCCGGCCAAGATGCAGGAGATCCTGCTCGTCGCCACGCTCTACGACGCCTTCATCCTTGAGCGCGACGGTCAGTTGTCGGAGCAGATCTTCGGCGAATACTACCAGCTCAACCTGACGTCGGCACCCCGCATCACCAGCGCTTACAGCCGTGAGGACGCCCTGCGCAAGCTCGACCTGCACACCATCAACATGGTCATCTTCATGGTGGGCCTCGACATCGACACGCCGCTGGAGATCGCCAGGGAAATCAAGGAACTTCACGACGTCCCCATTCTCCTGCTCTTCAACAACTCCGTGGCCCTCCCGCTGTGTCCTCCGGCGGATTCGCCCGAGATGGCGCCCATCGACCGCGTGTTCGTCTGGAACGGCTACTCCAGGATCTTCCTGGCCATGACCAAGTACGTCGAGGATTACCTCAACGTCGACAACGACACAGCGCTGGGGATGGTGCAGGTCATCCTGCTCATCGAGGACAGCGTCCGCTTCTACTCGCGCTACCTGCCGGTGCTCTATGTCGAGATCATGCGCCAGACACAGCGCCTGATCAGCGAAGAGAACCTCGACGAGATGAACAAGCTGCTGCGGATGCGCGCGCGCCCCAAGGTGCTCCTGGCGACCAACCACGAGCAGGCCACCTCCCTGTACGAACGCTACCGGGACAATCTGCTCGCCGTGATCACCGACGTCCATTTCCCGAAGGAAGGCAGTTCGGATCACGAGGCGGGGCTCAACTTCGTCAGCATGCTCAAGGAGGACAACCCCGATCTTCCGGTGCTGGTGCAGAGCTCCGAGATGAAGAACCAGAAGACCGCCTACGATCTGGGGGCATCGTTCATGCACAAGGCCTCCGAGAGCCTGGACAGCGATCTGAAGCGGTTCTTCACCGAGCGGCTGGGTTTTGGCTGCTTCGTGTTCCGCAGCCCCGATGGCGTCGGGATCGGCCGCGTCCACAACCTCGAGGAGTTCGAGCGGAGGTTTCCGTCGATTCCTGACGAATCCCTGTTGTACCACGGCTCCCGCAACCACTTCAGCGCCTGGCTGATGGCCCACGGAGAGGTGCTCTTCGCCCGCATCCTGCGCAGCGCGCGCATCGAGGACTTCGACACTGCCGTCGAGCTGCGCTCATATATCCTGTCGATCTTCGAACGCGTCCGCATCCTCAACGTCAAGGGGCGGGTCGTCCACTTCGACGAGTATGTCTTCGCGGATGCGAACTGCATCGCGCGTCTGGCCAACGGCTCGCTGGGCGGCAAGGGACGCGGGACCACCTTCATCAACCATCTCGTGGAGAACATCGACTTCTCGGGGTACGTCGAAGGGCTTGACGTGCGCATCCCGAAGACGGCCATCATCGGCATCGACGCCTTCGAGCACTTCCTCGAGACGTACCAGTCCGGGCGGGATCTCTACCACGAGGAGGATTACGAGGTCATCCGCGCCAACTTCCTGGAGACGCCCCTGCCGGAGTACCTGGTCTGGAAGCTGCGCCGATTCCTCCAGCTCGTCACCGGACCGCTGGCGGTACGCTCCTCGGGCCTGTTCGAGGACATGCTGCTGCAGCCGTTCGCAGGCATCTACGACACGTTCCTGATCCCGAACAACCATCCAGATCCCGAGATCCGCTTCCGCCAACTCGAAGACGCCATCCGTCTCGTGTACGCATCGATCTTCTCCCCGCGCTCCAAGGCCTACTTCGACGTCATCAACTACCATGTCGAGGAGGAGCGCATGGCCATCGTGCTCCAGGAGGTCGTCGGCGGCGTCCACGGGAACTACCTGTATCCGCACATCAGCGGCACGGCCCAGTCCCACAACTTCTATCCCGTGGCCGGACTCGCCCCCGAAGACGGGGTCGCCAACCTCGCCCTGGGACTGGGCACCTACGTCGTCGACGGTGAGCAGTGCTTCCGGTTCTCGCCCCGGCATCCGCGCATGGACATCGTGGCCCCCGAGGCACAGGCCGGCTCGAGCCAGCGGCACTTCTACGCGCTGGACCTGGGCAATCCGGCACCACCGATCCACCTCGGGGAGCAGTCCTGCTATGCGCGCCTGGACATCGCCGAGGCCGAGCAGCATCAGGTCCTGAACCTGCTGGCTTCCGTGTACGATCTCGAGAACCACCGTCTCCAGCCTGGGCTCTCGCGTCGTGGACCGCGCATCCTCAACTTCGCCAACATCCTCAAATACGACGCCATCCCCCTGGCCAAGACCATCGAGATCCTGCTCGAGATCGGCGAGAAGGCGCTGGGGAACCCCGTCGAGATCGAGTTCGCGGTGGACCTGGACAAGCGGCGCCCCGACGGCAACCCCACGTTCTACCTGCTCCAGCTCAAGCCCCTGATCCACCGCATGGACGAGGTGAAGCTGGAACCCGAAGAACTCCGCCCCGAAGACGCCGTGCTCTTCACTGACCAGTCCATGGGCAACGGGCAGGATGCCACGATCCGCGACATCGTTTTCGCCGACCCGGCCTGCTTCGACAACGGACACACCCTGGAGATGGTCCAGGAGGTCGAGGAGATGAACCGTTCCCTCAAGGCCGATGGGAGAAAGGCGGTCTTCATCGGATTCGGCCGGTGGGGCACGCGGGACCGCTGGCTCGGCATCCCGATCCAGTTCCACCAGATTTCCCAGGCGCGCGTGCTCGTGGAGGCGGACCTCCCCCACTTCCACGTGGATTCATCGTTGGGTTCGCATTTCTTCCACAACCTCACCTCGATGAACATCGGGTACTTCACCATCAACATCCGGTCCGAAAAGCACTACGTGGACTGGGACTGGCTGATGGCCCAGACCCCCGTGAAGACGACGGCCCACTTCCGGCACGTCCGGACCGCGTTCCCGCTGGAGATCCTCATGGACGGCCGACGGGGCCTGTCCCTGATCCGCAAGCCTGCCGACGGACCCCGGCCATC
Source organism: Deltaproteobacteria bacterium HGW-Deltaproteobacteria-22 (assembly GCA_002841825.1). GTDB lineage: Bacteria > Myxococcota_A > Polyangia > HGW-17 > HGW-17 > HGW-17. Next base: position 3,854 of record PHAZ01000139.1, read on the forward strand.
GGAGCTGCCGGTCCAGGACGCGTGACCTTCGCCACCTCTTTGGCACAATCGCAGTATCAGTGAGCTCGTTCAACGCTGTCAGGACCGGACTACCGGCCCACCTACCTTGTTTCCGGGACGAGCTGGCGACGTCGCTGGCCGGTCAGCCCGGCGAGGGCTTCGGTCACGCGCTGGGGATATCGTCGTGTCAGTTCTTCGAGGGCGAGGCGGGAGACCGTGAGAGACTCGTGGGAGAGCGCCGGCAGGAGCCACTCGAACGGCACGTCCTTTGCCTCCTGCGCGCGGGCCAGACCGATGCTCACCTGGACGATGTCAACCGACGCGAGCAGCTTGCGGATCATTTCGGGGTGCCCAGCGTTGTCCGGATGCGTGGCCAGTTGAAGCAGCAGAATCTGTTCGCGAACGGTGCGCCCCTGTTCGAAGGGGACCGAAAGCGGGGAGAGCACGGACATGTTGCGCGAGAGCAGGTCCAGAACGCCCTCCCGCGTGTCGGGCCACTTTTCCTCCGCCAGCATGAGCTTCAGGTTCTTCGGATCATGAAGGATCATCAGGTGCCAGACGAGCTTGCGCACGGAGGCGTACGGATGGTTCTTCAACCGGGCCAGCCGGGGCACGATCTTCGGAAACAACGCGCGACCGAGAGCCTGGGAAGACTTTCCGTCACACAGGTCCGCGAAGCCCGACAAGGTCAGATCCGGTCCCCAGGACAAAAGCAGGCTCTCGAGTTCGCGCGGCGTCTGGGTCTGCAGGTTCCCCAGTGCCGAACCCAGGACATCTGCAAGCTTCTCCAGGCGCGGACACGTCCCGGCCGGGATCGTCTGGTCGGCCACGTTGATGGAGACCTGGGTGAGGTTGGCGCTGGCGGAGACGGCCAGCACCTGCTGCCAGGAGGCGTTTTCCTCGCCCGGGCCCGGGTCGGGGGCCTGATCGAACAACTGCCGCAACCATGGCTGGAAGCGCTCCGGGCCCTCGAACCGCAGGGACAGCGGGCGGGAAGGAACCAGCTGGTTCTTGTCCCGGATGCCTGAAGCCAACAGCAGGCCCTGCGCGAAGTGAACCCGACGCCTCGGCTCGGATTTCCAGAAGCGTCCGGCAAGCACGGCCAGGCTGTCCTGGCGAGGCGCGTAGACCATGGCGTCCTCGACGGCGGTGCGGATCTCGAAGCCCGAGAATTTCGTCAGCCAGGTGTCCAGGATCGCGCTTTCGGAGGGTAGCGCATACACCGCATAAGCCTGCAGGCAGCGTGCACGCACCTGGGCGGGCAGGCTGGAGTTCTCGATCACCGGAACCAGCGCTGCGCGGGACACCGTCGCAACCGTGAAGCACGCGAGCACCATCTGTTCGTAAGGAGCGGCCGAGGAGAGGAGCCGCGTGAACTCAGGGCTCTTCGGCGCCAGCCGGGACAGACCCCACAGTGCGAACAACTGCGCCTGGTGTAGCTCCCTCACCGTGGTGAAGAACTGCAGGTCGGGGATGATCGTGGTGTCGCCGATGTAGGCGGCCACCATCAGGCTCTTGAGCACGAAGTTCAGGTCCTGCTTGGGCAGGAACTCCTTGGTTTCGGGCTTCTCCTTCATCTTTTTCTGCGCGGCCTCGACGGTGCGCCGTGCCATGCGCACGAGCGGAATCGCCGCGTTGGGGTTGCCCAACTGGGCCAGCAGGCTGCGGGCGTTCTCCATGTCGCCTGCATTGTCCGAAGCCAGCGACTCCAGCAGCGGCTTGAGCGCACGGGTGGCGACCCTCTCGAGCTCCTCGCGGGCGGCCTTGCGCTCCGCCGGCGTCGGCGCACGCCGGGTGCTCTCGAACAACTGGGGCACGTAGCGCCGATAGGTCTCCAGCAGCAGCCGTGAGAACACGGGGCGGTGGGCATAGGTGAAGGACAGCGGATGCAGCACCTTCTCGAGGCGGCCCAACTGGCCGGTGATCTCGCCCAGCTCCAATGCGAAACGTGCGGCGCGCTCGACGACCTCGTCCTCCGATGCGCGGGCGATGATCTGATGGTAGGTCGAGGCGGCCTCGGCCAATTGACCTTCCTGCTGCTGCAGGAAGGCCAGCTCGAAGTAATACGACATCTCGTAGGGATCCAGCCGGATGGCCTCCTGGAAGGACTTGATCGCATTCTTGTAATCCTCGAGCTTGATGGCCAGCTCGCCGGCCTTGGCCCACGACTTGGAGTCCTTGGCATCCTTCTCCAGGGCCATCTGAAGATACAGACGGGCCTTGGCATCGTCTCCGATCACGGCCCATGCGGCCGACAACTGCTCGTAGAACTCCTTGGCGCGATGGGGAATGAGCTTCACGGCCTCCTCGAGCGCGGTGATGTAGTCGCGGTAGCGCCCGAGTCCTTCGTACAGGGCGATGATGCCCAACAGGGGCTCCGAGAGCGAGGGCTGGGCGACGCGCATCTTCTGGAACAACTCGAGCGTGGTCTCCCACTTGCCCAGCATCAGGTAGCCCTCGGCGAGGAACATGCCACGATCGGTCTGGTCGGGTTTCCATGTGGCCAGCCGCTCGTTCATCTCACGTTCCAGCGAGTTCAGTTCCTCCCAGAGCTTGAGCAGCTGCTTGCGGATCTTCTTGGCCATGACCACGTCCATCTGGGCGATGGCCTCATCCAGCGAGGACTCGAAGACGCGCTCGGCGTCCTTGAGCAGCTGGTTCTTGATCATGACCGTGCCCAGCTGGAACATGAACTTCGTTTCCTTGGGGCGTTTGGCGACGGCGGCCTTGGCCTGCGCCAGCGCCTCGGGCAGGCGTCCTGCCTCAAGATACACGCCCGACAGGATGAAGTGCGCCTCACCTGGCTCCTCGATCAGGCCCGGCTTGAGGATCTTCTCCCAGGTCGCCACGGCCTTGAGTCGATCTCCCCGCCCCCAGTACTGCTGTCCCAGGTTCACGTAGTGCTCGTGATCGGTCGGCTCCAGGACGACCAGCCTCTCGTAGATCTGGATGACCTTGGCGGGTTTGTTCCATTGTCCGAAAAGGTCTGCCAACCCAAGCAGCACGGAGGCATCGGAACCGTACTGCACCAGCAGGTTCTCCGCCAGGGACAGGGCCTGTTTCATCCGGCCGGCCTTCTCATAGCGCTTGGCCAGCTCGACTGCGAACCGTGTCTGCGCCGGGGCCGCGCGCACGAGGGCCTCCTGCTCGCTGATCAGCAACTGGGGTTCGGCTCCGCTCTTCTCGAGCAGGGAGATGAACTCCAGGCGGTAGTCGACATTCCCTGGCTCCTTCCGCAATGCCAGGCGATAGTAGTTGAAAGCTGCATCGAACTCGCCGAGCTCGCCGTGGATCGCCGCAAGGATGGTGGCCTGGAAGCCGGAGGGTGCCGACCAGCGTTTCTTGAAGTCCTTGAGGAGCTTGGGAAGCTCGTCACGCCGGCGCGCGATCGACACCATCTTGCCGATCAACTCGTTGCGCACCCAATGGCCCGAAGCCGTCAGGGCGATGGCTTTCCAGTACAACTCCACGGCCTCCGTGTCCTTGCCCATGCGTTCGAGCAGCACGCCGGTGGCCTTGAGCACGTCGATCTTTCGGCGCGTGTCTCCGGCGGAGAGGTTCATCAGTGCCGCATACTCGGTCCGGGCCAGTTCAAACTGCATGGCCTCGGTGAGCAGCTCAGCGTAATCCCAGCGCGTCTGGAAGTCGTTGGGCTTGAGCTTGACCAGGCTCGTGAAGTATTTCGCGCCACCCTCGAGATCACCGCCGAGGATGGAGATGCGCACCAGTTCGCGCAGCATGCGCTCCCTGATGGAGGCGTTGGGCACCTTCTCCAGGGCGGCGTCAAGGAACTTGCGGGCTTCGGGATACAGCCGGCGGCGGATGTGCAGCTCCCCGAGCAGCTTCCAGGATTCATAGCGCTTGTCATCGATGGCACGGGCTTTTTCCAGATGGACCAGGCTCTCGTCGATGCGGTCGATTCGCAGGTAGAGCTTGCCAAGTATCACATGCCCAACGTAGGAACGGGGATTTTTCTCGACGATGGAGCGGTACTCCAGGATCAGGCGGTCGAGGGAACTGTGCGTCTGGTAGAGCACGGTCAACTTCCGGAAGGCGAAGTCGTCGTCCGGATTCTGCACCAGCATCGACTTGTAGCGATCGATCATCGCCGGATTGAACTCGTCGCGCTTCACCTTCCATGCCAGCGCGGAGGTCGTGAACATGAGTATCAGACAGAACACCAGGTGTTTCATGGTTCTTCTCGTTTCCGGATCAGTCCTCACGAGCCGGCGGCAGCGCGTCGATCACATGCTGGAGCAGACCGTTGACGCGTTCTAGACAGGAGACTGCGGGGGCCGCGGGCGGCTCGAAGGCGCTGCTCTGCACGGGTCTGGAGTCGGCGCAGTCGGTTTCAATCGCGGTCAACGCCTGCTGCATGCGGCGGGCGATGGTCCGGTACAGGTAGTTCGAGACCCCCTTGGCGTCGTGGGCCTCGCTCTGGAAATGGATGTTGGCCTTGTGCAGCGCCTCGAGGGCCTCCTTGACGTTGCGTGCCTCCCAGGCCCGACGCGCGTCGGAAACGTACTTGCGGATCTTGTCGCGCTGCTTGTAGAATTCGCGCTTCTCCTCGCTCTCGCGCAGCCGCTGGCGAAGCTGGTCCCGCTCGATCACGATACTATCGATCTCGGCCTTGTAGTTGACCACTTCCTTCTTGAAGCGCACGATTTCCTGCTTCCTGTCGGACAACTGGCTGTTCAGATCCGAACGGCCCCACCGGCCGCTCACCCAGCCTGTGAAGAACAGGACGATGCCGACGATCACCAGGGCGATGCGCCGACCCCAGGGCGTGGAGAGAATCGCGCGCAGCACGGCCCAGAGATCCGAAGGCTGCGGCTCGGAGGGTTTCTTTGCGGGATCCTTGGAATCAAGGGCGGATTCGCGGGTCATTGGTTCCACCTTCCGGGCTTCTGTCCTGGGTACGGGTCCTGCTTCTGGCTCGGGCGCGACTGCTTCTGGCTCGGGCGCGACTGCCTCGGGCTCGGGCGCGACTGCCTCGGGCTCGGGCGCGACTGCCTCGGGCTCGGGGACCGACTGGTCCTCCCTGGTCATGATCGGCGCGGTGTCGACGACCGGCATGTTGACAAGGGTGTCGGCAGGCGCTGCCGCCTCGATGACCGCTACGGGTTCCGGCGAAGCCACGGGTTCAGGCGAAGCCACGGGTTCAGGCGAAGCCACGGGTTCAGTCACAGCTGCATTCCCGGCGACAGCCTCCAGTTCCCTGGAAAACACGGCGAGCCTTTCCAGCCTCGGATCGGGTCCGGGCAGCGGCGCTGCGGACGCTTCGGTGACAGGGGGGTTCGTGGTGTCGGTCATCGCGTTGACTCCTGCCGGGCACCGCGTATGCCGATGACCGACAGCAGCAGGCCGTTGGGCCATCCATCCCGCCTGAACGAGTAGTATTTTCCGGACTCACAGAAGGTGCATCCACCGAGTTGATGAATCTGGACAACACCGTCGCGGGTCAGGTTCCAGGCGGCCATGCCGGGCAGATCACCATGGGGCCGGCCCGATGCGGAGGCATGGAAGAAGGGATCCGGGAAGCCGTTGGCCAGGAACGTCTCCACCACCTCTTGGCCGATCTCGAAGCAGCAGGACGCGATGCCCGGCCCCACCGCGGCCCAGAGGTCGCCGGGATCGCAGGACGCGCGCGAACACACGGCCTCGATGCCGCGCGTCAGGATGCCCGCTGCCAGTCCGCGCCAGCCCGCGTGCAGCGCCGCAACGGCCCTGCCGTTTCTGGCGGCCAGCAGCACCGGCAGGCAGTCCGCCGTGGTGACCCCGAGGGTGAACCCCGGTCGGGTCGTGACGAGCCCGTCGTACTCGAGTTCGACGGTCTGACCTGGCACCAGTTCATCGACATCGAGGATGTCGATGCCGTGCACCTGCTCGACGATGAACAGGCCCCCCGGCTCGAGACCCAACGCCGTGAGGAACCTCCGTCGGTTCTCAGTCACGTTCTCCTTCGAGTCACCCTTTTTGTCGTGCATGTTGTTGGCGTGAAACACACCTGGGGAGACGCCGCCGAGACGCGTGGAAAAACCATGCGCGACCATGGTCGGCGCGTCGGGCGCTGCAGCGAAGGAGAGAGGAGAAACAGACATGTTGGGATCCGGCACTTTCACAAGCGGCCACAATAGACGATCCAATACTTTAATTCAACCGGACAGACGGCACCAGCAGGGCAAGAGTATTATGGGCAAGGAGCGATGATGGAGCGCCGGTGGCCGGTGCCGGTGCCGGTTGACGGTGGTTTCATCGCAGGGCGACGAAACGTGGTG
>PHAZ01000140.1 GCA_002841825.1 Deltaproteobacteria bacterium HGW-Deltaproteobacteria-22
CCCGTCCGCGGCCGCTTCGCCCGAGGTCCTGTCCAGCGCCTCGGAGACCGATTATCCCCCGTTCTGCATCGTCGACGGGGACGGCGCGGTCACCGGCTTCGCCAACGAACTGCTGCGGGCGGCCGCAGGGGCCATGGGGCTCGAGGTGACGTTCCGCACCGGCCCGTGGTCCCAGGTGAAGACCCTGCTCGAAGACGGCCAGGTGCAGGCCCTTCCCCTGGTGGGACGCACGCCCGAGCGCGAGCTGGTCTACGACTTCACGGTGCCCTACATGTCCATCCATGGAGCGATCGTGGTGCGCAAGGACAACACAGATCTCCAAGACCTCGAGGATCTGCGCGGACGGAAGGTCGGCGTGATGCTGGGCGACAACGCCGAGGAGTACCTCCGCCGCGAGGGCTTTTCCCCGGAGATCGTGACGACCCCGACGTTCGTCCAGTCCCTTCAGGCCCTGGCTGCCGGACAGGTCGACGCCGTCGTCATCCAGCATCTGGTGGCCCTGCGCCTGATCGCCGAGCATCGGCTGACCGACCTCCGGATCATCGAAAAGCCGCTGAGGGGGTTCCGGCAGGACTTCTGCTTCGCCGTCCGCGAAGGCGACCGCAGGACCCTGGCGCTGCTCAACGAGGGTCTGTCCATCGTCGTGGCCGACGGAACCCACCGACGGCTGCGCGCAAAGTGGTTCGCATCCCTGGAGCTTCCGACGAACCGGCGCATCATCGTCGGCGGCGACCGGAGCTTCCCGCCCTTTGAGTACCTCGACGAGGACGGCCGCCCCGCCGGCTACAACGTAGACCTGACGCGGACCATCGCCCGGGAGCTGGGCCTCGACGTCGAGTTCCGCATGGAGACATGGTCCGAGGTCGTCACCGCCTTCGAGAACGGTGAGATCGACATCCTGCAGGGCATGTTCTACACGCCGCAGCGTGATCTGAAATTCGACTTCTCGCAGCCCCATGTCGCCAATCATTACATCGCTGTCACCCGTGCGGGCGGGCAGGCGCCTCCCGGGACCCTCGACGCCCTTCGGGGAAGACGTCTCGTGGTCGAGCGCGGTGACGTCGCCGAGGAGTTCCTGGTGCAGCACGGACTGGCGGAGAACCTGCGCCTGGTCGACGGCCCGGAGACCGCGCTGGGCGAGCTGGCCGCAGGGAAGCACGACGTCGCCCTGGTGGGCCGGCTGGTGGCCCTGCACGCGATCGAGAAAAACGGCTGGACGAACCTTCAGATCGGTCGGACATCCCTGATCTCCCTGGATTACTGCTTTGCCGTGCGCAACGGAAGCAAGGCCCTGCTGGCCCAGTTCGACGAAGGACTGCGCCTGATGGAAGAGAGCGGGGAGCTGCGCCGCATCCAGGAAAAATGGTTCGGGCGCTACCGTGAAGACCCGCCGCAGACCTACCGCACGGTCTTGCGGGAGTCGCTGAAATTCCTGCTCCCCCTGCTGGCGATCCTCGGACTGGTCTTCCTGTGGTCCTGGACGCTGCGCCGCCGCGTCAGTCGGAAGACGCGTGAACTGGCGGCCGTCTCGGAGAAGTTCCGGAGCGTGTTCGAGGCCGCCAACGTGGGAAAATCCCTGACGCTCCCCTCGGGGAAGATCCAGGTCAATCAGGCGTTTGCCGATTTTCTCGGCTACACGAGGGCCGAACTGGAGGGCATGACCTGGATGGAACTGACGGTTGAGGAGGACATTGAACCGACGCAGCGGATCCTCAATGACGTGCTCAGCGGTCGGAGCGACTCGGTCCGATTTGAGAAACGTTTCCTGCACCGGAACGGCACCGCCCTGTGGGCCGACGTGAGCACCACCCTCCGTCGGGACTCCGGGGACAAGCCGGAGTTCTTCATCACCACGATCGTCAACATCAACGATCGGAAGCTGGCCGAGGAAGCCCTGCGGGAGAGCGAGGAGAAGTTCCGCACCATCTACGAGCACATGAGCGTCGGGATCGCCCAGATGAACCTCGAGCTCACCATCGTTCATGCCAACGAGTCCTATTGCCGCATGCTCGGCTATCTTCCGGAAGAGCTGGTCGGGAAGAAGCTCCCCGAGATCACCCATCCGGAGGTGGTCGAGGAGAACCTGCGGCTGCAGGCGCAACTGGGACGCGGTGAGCTCGATCATTTCCGGCTGGACAAGACCTTCGTGCACAAGGATGGTCATCCGGTCCACGGCATCCTGGACGCGAACCTCATCCGGGACGCCTCCGGACAGCCCATGTATTTTCTCGGCAGCGTGGTGGACATCTCCCAGCGCCGGCGTGCCGAGGACGAGCGCAAGCTCCTCGAGGCCCAGCTGCGGCAGGCCCAGAAGATGGAATCCGTGGGACGCCTGGCCGGCGGCGTGGCCCACGACTTCAACAACATGCTCGGCGTCATCCTGGGCTTCACCGAGCTGGCCCTGGACCGGGTGGAGGAGACCTCCCCGCTTCACGGGGATCTGGTGGAAATTCAAAACGCGGCCAGGCGCTCAGCCGACATCACCAGCCAACTGCTGGCTTTTGCCCGGCAGCAACCCATCGCCCCCCGGGCGCTGGACATGAATGCGACGGTGCTGGACATGCTCAAGTTGCTCCGCCGCCTCATCGGCGAGGAGGTGGTGCTTGACATCAGGCCCGGGGAGGATCTTTGGCCCGTCCTCCTGGATCCGGCCCAGCTCCATCAGGTGCTGGCAAACCTGTGCATCAACGCGCGCGACGCCATCAGCGGTGTGGGCAGGATCCTCCTTGAGACGCACAACCGCAGCCTCGACGAGGTCTACTGCGCCCAGCACCCCGGTGCGCGGCCCGGAGATTTCGTGCTCCTGAACGTCAGCGACGACGGCTGCGGCATTCCACCGGAAATCCTCGAGCACATCTTCGAGCCGTTCTTCACGACCAAGGAGCTCCACAAGGGAACCGGACTGGGTCTAGCCACCGTGTACGGCATCGTCAAGCAGAACGACGGCTTCATTCGTGTCTACAGCGAAATGGACAAGGGCACGAGCATCCAGATTTACCTGCCGCGGCACGCATCCGACGAGAATGCGGACACAGCCGCCGTTGAGGTGGACATCCCGACGGGTCGCAAGGAGACCATCCTGCTGGTCGAGGACGAAAGTTCGATCCTGAAGCTGGCCAAACGCATCCTGGAGAAGCTCGACTACAACGTCCTTGATGCCTCCACGCCCGGCCAGGCCATCGAACTGGCGCAAACCCACAAGGGCTTGCTCCACATGATGATCACCGACGTGGTCATGCCGGAGATGAACGGACGGGAGCTGGCCGCGCTCCTGAAGAAGCAGTTTCCCGCGCTGCGGGTTCTGTTCATGTCCGGATACACCGCCAACGTCATCAGCGAACGTGGCGTCCTGGAGGAAGGTGTTCATTTCATCCAGAAACCGTTCACGAACCGTGCGCTGGCGCTCAAGGTCCGCCAGACTCTTGACAACTGAACCTTTCGGCCCAAGGCATTAAATGCGTGATCCGGGTATTCAAAAGGAATATATTGCGGAGTGAAATCCGTTTTCCGGAGGATTGGTTTTTTTCCTGCGATGAAACACGCTCGAACGCAATTCATTCTTGTCATGCTTGCTCTGGTGGTCTTCGGCTGCGCCGGACCCTCGACAGGGTCGCGGTCGGCGGCACTGGCCAACCCCGCCGTGGTGGTCCCCGAGACCATGGTCTTCTCGGCCGAGTCCGCCGCCGAGCCCGCCGCTGCCCAGCTTGAAAAACTGCTGGTCCGGCTGGAGACCGCCCAGCGGTGGGGCCGGCCTCTGTTGCTGAACACCGTCTTTTCCCGGCTGAAAATCCCGCTGCCCGAGGCCTGTGCCCGATGGGGCCATGTGCAGGTGATCGTACCCGGGAACGGGCCGGCCGACGCACAGGAGGAAAATCGGCCACCGACGCCGATCACCCGATTCCTGTTCGTCGTGCGTGAACTGTCGCCTGTATCGGCCGGCCCGCCCGACATGCCCCCCGATGCCGTCGGGGGAGGCCCCGATGATGAGACCACCGGAGAACCCCGCGGCCCCGAAAACGAACCCGGCAAGAAGACCGCCCCCGCAAACGCCCCCATCGCCGTGCACACCTGCGCGGTCCTGCTCACGCCCGGCACGACCGTCGGCCGCCTGCGCATCGGCGTGGTTCCATTGCTGGCTTCACGCCAGGCGCCGAGGATCGTGGACATCACCTCCGTCGAGAGCTACTCCCTGATTCACCTCTCCCTGACCGGCGAGTCCGACCCGGGCCATGAACATCCCCTGGCCGGCGCCGAGTGGTCCCCCGATCAGATCCTGCTGTTCTTTGGCCGTGGAACGGTCACGGCGGTGGGCGATTGGCCCGGCACGGCGAGTCCCCTGCCCGAAACCCCGGCGTTCACGGCACGGTTGCGCCTCACGACTGTGTTCCGACGGCTCGTCCTGGTGCTGGAGCCCGTGAAGCCGCACGAGTCCGACACCGCCGAAACGTCCGACATGTCCGACACAGCCGAAACGTCCGACACGCCTGACACGCCCGACACGTCTGACACGCCCGACACGTCCCCCGTCCACTGCGTGTGGATCGATGCGGCAGGACAATTATCAACAATTACCTTGACTGACGCGCGCGTCCTGTCCAGGGAAGCCGGTTTCTCCTCCTGTGCCCCATCCTTGAAAACTGAAGAAAGGGACTTGCCATGAGAGTCGTCTGGTTGCCCCCGTTTTTGACCATCGTGACCCTGTTCGCCTGCGGCAGGCACAAGCCCGCAGCAACCGTCCCAAAACCCGAGTCCAAACCGGTGGTCGTGCCGGCCCCCGAGAAGCACTACACCCTGTCGGCGCCCATGGACGCCAGGCAGGCCGTGGCAGCCTTCGACAAGGCCGCAGCCGGACTCGACGCGCTCGCGCTGGCCGGCACCGAAGTGGACCTCGGTGACTTTCTCCTCAAGCTGGGGCTCGAAGCCAAAGGCGCCTGCGCCGCGGGGGGCCGCCTGGTCATCCTGCGTCCTGCCCAGGTCACCTATGAAGAGACCGAGCCCTCCGCCCGCGGCCTGATCGCCGGCTTCGCCGACACCGAAACCGGCTCGTGTGCCCGCAACCTGGGCTTCTGCTCGCTGACGATCACGCGCGAAAAGACTGGAAAACACCATCTGAGGGCCGCCGATATCCAACTGAAGGTCGGCAAGGCCACCCTGAGCGTCTCGGGCGAGTATCCATTGGGACCCAAGGCCTGGGCGATGGTGCTGCTCGACGAGGAGACGGAGGCCTGCAAGGCGCAGGCGAACCCGGACAAGGACGGTGAAGAGGCCGGCTGTGGAGACGATTCCTGCGAGGAGATGACCGGTTCCCAGCCGGATGCCACCCAGGAGGTGCTCCTCTTCCTCAACGGCGAGTTCGTCAGCATCGCCACGGAGCCCTTGTTCTCCTACGAGAACCTGCGCCGGTACACCATCGAGACCCGGGTCGATCTCGCGCTGTACGCCGTTGAAAAGGGCGTGCTGCCCGGTGGTGCCTGGATCCTGTCCTCGCAGCGCAAGACAGAGCGGGCCATGACCAGTTATTACGAGGAATCCGAGGACGAATCCGAGACCAGACCTGGCCTGCAGGACGAGATCCGTCACGAATGGACCTGCCAGAAGATCACGCCCGACGGCAAGCCAGAACCCCTGAGCCCTGACGAAGTGAAGAAGCTCGCAGCCAGCCCCCAGTACTCCCACCTGATGTGTGGTCAGTCCAAATCGGACAATGAAGAAGATGAAACAGGCAACGACGAGGGCGACGGCCGGGTAGACTGATCAGCGGATCTGCACCCTCAGGACGGCCTCGGGCCCCAGTTGAAGCGTCAGGTCGGCCGCGACCCCGGCCCCCGTGAAGAAGGCTGCCCCGTTGTGCGGATTCACGTCGAATCGCGCGTAATTGGATCCGGTGACGATCAGGCCCAGGCGGTGGCCCGGCTGCACGGTCCAGGCGACGTGGTTGGTCAGGTCGACACGGACCTCCACCGGTGCCAGCGGCGTCAGCAGCGTGCGCGTGTCGTACGGTGAGGGAAGGGACAGCCTGGCGATCCCGTCCGTGATCAGCGTGTGGTTTCCTTCCGGATCGACATCGGTGAGCCGCACCGCGACATCGCCATCGATGGTGGTGACCGACGCCGTCAACTCCACCCGGGCGAGCCCGGTCAGGCGAAGCGGCGTGCTGACGGGCCCGGTCACGAAGACGGCTGCGTCCTCACGCGCCACCACCTCATCCTGCCGGGCGGGTCCATGGTCGTAGGTGCTCAGCAGCGTCTGTCCACCCACCGTCGGTGACGGGTCGAAGGGATTGACCGGCAGCGTCCGAACGCCCGCGGTGGCACCGGACTCCCGCAGCGAACCGTCGGTCGACAGCGACCACGCGTGCTCGGTCACGTCTGCGGGCGGCCACTCCAAAGAGGTCTCCCAGTCCGCCTCGTTGGCGGCGCGGAACACCACCCGATCATCCCAGCCGGCCCCGGAGAGGCCCCGCAGGTGGGCGTCAAAGAAGCGCAGGCTCCACCGCTCGATCTCACGGGTGCCGTCGAACCAGAGCATCTCCTGCTCGGTCAGGGTGCGGGTGCCGGTGCTCTCGCCGCCGGATGCGTAGTGGTGCCAGGGACCTGCCAGCAGCCTGTGGCCGTCCCGCACGGCGGGATCCGAACCGGCGACCAGCTCGTGATAGGTGTCAATGCCGCCCGTGTTGTAGAGGTCGAACCAGCCGGCGACCACCATCATCGGCGCGGCCACGTCGGAGGGATTGTAGTACCGCTCGGCCCAGGTCCACCAGGTGTCGCGGGTCGGATGGGCCTCCCAGACGCCTGCACCGAAGTACGCACCCAGGAATTGCATGTACTCCCGGCGTATCACGCCGCCGGGATAGGTCTCGAGGTAGGTGTAGTTCATCTGGCAGAAGATGGGCACCGCGGCCTTCAGGGCCGCCGGGCGCAGCACGGCCGTCTGGTACTGAACGCGACACAGGGCGGAGACCCCCCACGTTCCCACGCTTCCGTCGGACCACGGCTGCAGGGCGATCCAGCCCACGACGTCATATCCGTCCTCCCCGTAGCCCCGCGTGAGGCTCACCGCCGGTGCATTGGAAGAACCGAAGAAGCCGCGCCAGTCGAGCACGACAAAGCCATAATCGCGACTCTGGAACAGGGGGTGCTCTGCGACGGGGTTGTCAAAGAACTCCGCGCGGAAGTTCTGCTTTCCGTAGGGAGTCTGCACCAGCACCACGGGCACGCGGCAGGCGGGGTTGGCCGGTCGCACGACGAACGCCGCCAGCTGGGCGCCGTCACCGACCGGAATCATCACGTCCTCGAACAGGCGCTGCCGGCAATCCTCCGGATTCCCCGCGTCGGCATCAGCGTCGATCAGATCCACGCTGTCCGATGACGCATCGGATCCGGCGTCAGGGCGACCTCGGGAGGGACTGGATGTACAGGTAAACATGAACAATAAAGCGCCGCTTATTATAATAATATGAATCTTATTAATAATATTTGACATTTCCCACCCTCCCGGAAATCCAACTGATTCTACAAGCGGCGCAAGACACTTGCACCCTCTTTCTGCCACGAAGACACCGGAATCACCCAGTCCCATCCGCCGGATGAAGCCAGCGACCCGAGATCCCGCTCGTTGAAGTCCCCGTCCGTGAGCAGCACGAACCGCTCTCCGGGGGCCGCAAGGCGCATGGCGACGCCCTTGGCAGCGAGCTCCTTGGTCTTGTCGCGGTGGCCGTCGTGGGCGGTCTTCCAGTGGATCACGGTGTTGCGCACCCGAAAACAGCGGACGGTGCCCACCGCGCCGGTCGGATCCAGAAACGTCGGATGCCGCACCTGCCAGGAGCCGGCGTCGCCCACGAGCTCCCGCACCAGCTGCCCCAGCGGCTCGATCCGCCGGTTCTTCATCGCCTCGTCGAAAAACAGCGGCGCGAACAGCCTCGTCTCCAGATCCGCCGTGGTGCCCAGGATCGCCCTGGCGCGCTCAAACCAGGGCCACAGGTTCTCCCATGGCGCGACTTGATCCGGCACGTCCTCGCCGGAGAACCAGCGACTGACCCGGTACAGGTCGGAAGTGTCCCGCCCGAGGTGGAGCTGGTGCAGGAGACGGGCGTTGCCGAAGGCATCACCTCCATCGAGCTTGAGCAGGTTGCGAAGCGCCAGCAGCACCGGATGCCCGCCACAGGCGGCGCAAACTCCGGGATCCGCTCCCAGGCGGCCAGCCACGGCGCGGGCTGGATCGTCGCAGGCGGCAAGCGCATCGAACCATGCCTCGAAGTGCTTCAGCGTGCGCTGCACCTGCTGCACGCGCGTCCGGATCCGGCAGCTCGGCGCCACGGCCTGTGCCGCCAGTCGCACCACCGTCCTGCGCCCCACTGCCGCGTACGCGGATTCGGCCCACTGTCGCCACGGTTGGGCCAGAACACCACCTGAAGCCAGAAGGCCCGCCTTGCGAAACCAGGCCTCCGCAGCGGCCCCGGGCATGACGCGACCACGGGCGTCGGAGGCGACCAGCTCAGGGAACATGCCCAGCAGAACGATGGTCCGTCGCAGCGCCGTCGGAAAAAAGGGCTCGGTCAGGGCGGTCTGATTCGACATCAGCCCGGAGAAGCCAGGAACCTTCCCATGACAGGACAAACGCCCGGCGAGCTGCCCCAGGCATGCACGAGACGGGCCATCCAGGTTCGCGAGAAGGAAGTCGCGGCCCGCCTGATCGCCATCATGGCGCCCGGCCTGTAAGGGTATGTCCCTGCCACGACCGGTGAGGACGTGCAGGAGATGCTCGCAGGCGGGTCCATCGGGCAGGTCGCGCACGAACAGGTGCGCATCGAAGACCCGCTCCAGCGCACGGTTCCACGAGGCGGCGCCCGGTTCGCCGAAGAGCACCCGGAACACGAGCGCGGCCGGGTGAAGCCTGCGGTATAGCAGAAGCTCATACACATCACGCCAGGCCTTGACCTGCACGGCGTTCTGGGCCGAAAGCCGGGTCACCGACACCACGATCTGCGGCGAGGAGGGCCTTCCCACCACGACGTCCGGCGCCAGGTCCACGGCGGCCTCGGCCGGATGCACGCGAACCATCCGCCCGGGAAAGGCCGATTCCAGTGCCAGCGCCACGAACAGTTCCTCGAAGCGGAAGTGCCGCTTGGCAGGATCGGCGCGTGTGGGCTTCATGGGCGTCGTCGATCAGGTGAAGAGGAGCTGGATCTTGCGTGAGAGGCTGTCCACCGTGAACGGCTTCTGGATGAAGTGCCCCTCTCCTTCGGGGAGTTTTCCGGGGTCGAGGATCTCCTCTGAGTAGCCGGACATGTACAAGACGCGGATCTCGGGGCGGAGCTTGCGGATGTCCCTGGCCAGTTGAAGGCCGCCGGTCTGGGGCATCACGACGTCGGTGACCAACAGGTGAATGGTGTCCGGAAACGTCCGGCAGATGCGAATCGCCTCGGCGGCTTCGGATGTGGCGATCACGGTGAAGCCCAGCCTTTCGATCATCTTCTGCTCGATCTTCAGAACGGCCTTCTCGTCCTCGACGAGCAACACGGTGTACCGCTGCGACTCCTGCGGAGCAGGATCCGGGGCCTGTTCCCCCGTCTCCCGCGTGCGGGTCCAGAACGGCAGGTGGATCGTCACCGTGGTGCCCCGTCCCGGCGCGCTCGTGATCGAGACGCTGCCATGGTTCTGCTGCACGATGCCGTAGACCGTGGCCAGACCGAGCCCGGTCCCCCTGCCCATCTCCTTGGTCGTGAAGAACGGCTCGAACACGTGTTCGAGGACCTCCGGGGACATGCCGCTGCCGTTATCGCTGACGGCCAGCTCGATCATCTGCTCGGGCCTGCCATCGACGGGAGACCCGTCGACAGGCACCGTGGTCACCAGCCTCGTGACGATTCGGATGACGCCACCGTCGGGCATGGCGTC
The DNA here is from genome assembly GCA_002841825.1 of Deltaproteobacteria bacterium HGW-Deltaproteobacteria-22. Classification (GTDB taxonomy): domain Bacteria; phylum Myxococcota_A; class Polyangia; order HGW-17; family HGW-17; genus HGW-17. The sequence continues at coordinate 9,897 of PHAZ01000140.1, forward strand.
GCGTGCATTCACCACCAGGTTCGCCAGAATCTGGTCGAGCTGGGCCGGGTCGAGGCGCACCGGACAGGCCTGCACCGCCTGCGACCACTCGATGCGGATGTTCTCCCCGATCAGGCGCTCGATCATCTTCATCAATTGCGACACCGTCACGTTGAGATCCAG
>PHAZ01000141.1 GCA_002841825.1 Deltaproteobacteria bacterium HGW-Deltaproteobacteria-22
ATGACCCGAACCTGCGGCTGGGCCGCGCGGGGCCAGCGGCTGACAGCCTATGTCCCGCACGGGCACTGGAAGACCCTGACCTTCCTCGCCGGGCTGCGCCAGGCTCTGGGCGCGACGGTAGAAATATTCGATCAGCGTGCTGCCATGGTGGGAGGCCGCCACGGCAATGACCTTGGCCGGGATGCCGGCCTTTTCGAGGGTGTCGCGCGTCTCCTTGACATGTCCCTTGATGATCAGCGCGCTCATCGACGGCTTGAGATCGTCGTGCGGATTCTTCTCTCCCGACTGGTTCTCGATGTAGTACTTCGGCTGGCGGGTCTTGCCCACGTCGTGGTACATCGCCGCGACCTTCACCAGCAGCGGATTGGCCCCGACCTTCTTGGCCGCAGCGAACGCCAGTTCAGCGACCTGCTGGGAGTGCTGGAAGGTGCCTATGGCCTTCTCGCGCAGCTCCTGCAGCAGCGGATGCTCCGAATTGGCCAGTTCCAGGAGTTTGATGTCGGTGACGTACCCTCCGACGTACTCCAGCACCGGCAGCAGGCCCGACAGCAGCACCGAGAGAATCAGTCCGCCCAGCACGGCGATGACGCACAGGCGGAGGGTCTCCTGGTCGATCAGGTTTCCACCGACGATGCGGTAGGTCAGCACCAGGAACAAGCCCGAGAGCGCGATAACCAATCCGGATTTCCACAGCACGTTGCGGTGTTCGACGCGCGTCACCACGCCGGCGGCGGCAAGACCCGTGACGAAATAGTAAATGGATATCTGGACGGGGGCGCCGATGGTCCAGGTCGCGATGAAACTCATCGCCACGGCGAAGAACACGGCCAGGCGCGTGCCGATGAGGATCTTGACGAGCAGGGCGGCGCCGGCCGCCGGGAACAGCGCCGGGAACAGGATGGAATCGGGCTGCGGGACGATCCCGGTGGTCAGGGCCCAGCCCACCCGCACCAGCAGGAGAAACATGAGGAACAGGGCTCCGCAGATGTAGAAATCGGATGTCTGGCCACGGGCGCCGCCGAACTTCAGGGTGGAGAACCAGATGGTCACCGCAAAGAACAGGGAAATCAAAATGAAATAGCCGAACAGTCCCAGGAGACGGGAGGCCAGGTGCGGCAGCATCGTGTTGTAGATCTTCACGGTCTCGAGAGTGATGCGGGAGTCGGCCGGAAGCAGCACTTCGCCCTTTTGGATGATCTGCGGCTTGCGGACGATCTGGCGGCGGGCTTCCTTCTGGCGCTCGGTGGTCAGATCGGGCCGCTCACGAAGGTTCAACGACAAGGAGGAGGCAGGATCCTTGGGCTGCAGGTGCGACTGAATCAGGGCCACGGCCACCTTGAGCAGCGCGCGGCGCCCGTCTTCATGGATGTTGTCACGGTCGCCAAGCGCGAAGCGGGTCTCGATCTCGGACTGGAACAGCGTGGTCAGGCGGCGCAGATCCAGAAGTTCTTTGTAGTCAGAGCCAATCCTGAGCACCGTGGGCGTGTTGTAGTTGTCGATTTCGCGGGGCTCGACGAGCAGTTCAATCCCATTGGGGTGCTTTTTTAAGAATGCGTCCACATCCGGGACCAGGAGCCGGTCCTTGAGCACGTTCGTGAACAGGGTCTGCAGCGCGGCCTTGAACTTGGGAAACTCGAGTTCCTGCAGAACACGGAAGGTGATCGGGTCCAGATCCACGCGCGCCAGCTGGTTGAACCGCTCGCGGACCAGATCGTCCTGGTTGTGGAACACCGGGTCTTCGACGGCGCGAAAGGCGTAGGTGATATGAGTGCGCCAAAGATCGGTCCACCCGTTGAGGCGGACGCTGTAGACGGGCAGGACACGGGAGGCTGCTTCGTCGGCCATCAACTCCAGCAGCTCGCGATCCGGCGTGAAGGTGAAGGAGCGACGGGAGATCAGCGGTTTTCGGACCCGCTTCCCTATGTCGGAAGCCGACAGGCGCGGCGGGAACATGTCGGCTTCGGAGACGACCAGGAAGGTGACCAGAAGGTTGAAAATAAAAAACCAGGCCAGGACAGGCCATTTTCCCGGACGTTCCTCGGCCAGGATCGTCAGCGCCGCCGTTTCCTGGGTGCTGCCGCTGCTGCGTGGAACGAGTTTGAGCGAATTCCTGTTCGACATGGACCTCCGGCGCGAATCCTGATCCTGGTGGACGGATGCACGGTCTCTGGCAACCGCTATTCCCGCCGGATGCTAACTGAAGTGCCGAAAAAAGGGTACGCATTTTTTCTCTTCCGGGAAGTCCTTCAACTCACCAGTTGATTAATCGATAATGTTCTGTTAGTTTGCGCGCCTGTACGGTTTTCCCGACCGGACCGGCCGACCTCGGCTTTTGCCGTGGAAATGCAGGTGGCAGCGGTCTTTTTCGGGAACTCCGGGTTTCACAACGGGAGTCGTCAACGTGGCGAAAAAACATGTACTTTCCAAGGAAGAGATCCGAAGGCCTGATGAAATTTCCCTCATTCTGATGCGGGTGTGGGAATGGCTGAAGAAGTATTACAAGTACCTGCTCATGGGGTTCACCACGATCGCCCTGATCGCGGTGGTGATCGCCGTGGTCATCTACTATCGGAACGCCAGGGACGCGCGCGCCTCCGCCGCCCTGTGGGAAGGCTACCAGAACTGGATGCGTCCGCTGGCCGCCGATGTCACCGAGGAGCAGGTCATGCCCGGTCAGCGAAAGCCGGTCAAGGATCGCCGCGAGCTTCTGCAGACCACGTACGACATCTATTCCAAAGGACTGCGCAACTGCGGCAACTCGGATGTTTGTAATCTGATTCATCTGGTGCGCGGCCGGGTGTCCTTTGAAATGTCCCTGGTGATGACCGACCAGCGGGAGACGCACCTGAACAACGCTCTCTCCGACCTCACCAAGGCCAAGGGCGTGAAGGGCTTCCTGAAGTCCGTGGTCTACGATTCCATGGGTCAGGTTCAGGAAGAGCTCGGTCGCCTCGACGACGCGCTGGAGACCTACCGGCAGCTGGCCACCCAGGCTCAGGGCTCCGTCTCAGGCCAGGCGATGATTCATCAGGCGCGCATCCTGGAGATGCAGGGAAAGAAGGCTGAAGCTGTGGCCCTGTACCAGGAAGTGGTCAAGAGCAAGACCACCGGGACGCTGGCCACCCAGGAAGCCAAGCTCCAGCAGATGATCGGCCTGTATCAGATGATGGCTTCGATGCCCCAGCAGGAAGGCAACCAGGAGCAGCAGATGCAGATCATGCAGGCCCTGAACAATGCCCGTCTTCAGTTGATCCGGCTGCAGGACAGCGCCGCCGTGGCCGACCCGGGCCACTATGCAAAGATGCGGCTGGCTTTCCTGGATCTGGGAATGGATCTGCACGCGATGGCTCCCAAGGAAGTGGCTCCGGCCGCCGAGGTTCCGGCGCCTGAAGTGAAGCCTGCTCCGGCTGCCGGTATGCCTGCGGTCGTGGAGGCCCCCACCGCCGACGCCACGCCGGCCGCGGATGCCCCGGCTCCGGCCGCGGATGCTCCGGCCCCGGCCGCGGATGCTCCGGCCCCGGCCGCGGATGCTCCGGCTCCGGCCGTGGATGCCCCGGCTCCGGCCGTGGATGCCCCGGCTCCGGCCACCGAAACTCCTTCCCAGCCCGACACGGATATGCAATAGTTCCGTTCATGAAAAATCCCTGTATTCTTCTCCTCGTTCCGTTCCTGTGGGTGGTTTCATGCCAGTCCAACACGACCATGGAACGTCGTCGCGGCGAGATTTCGCCGCGTTCGGTCCTGCTGCCGGTGTGGGAGCGTACGGTGGTCCGCGGAACACGGTTTGCACCGGTGTCCGACCAGTTCGGCACGCCCGCCTGGAGTCCCGGGACCCTGCGCATCGTCACGGGCACCTCCCGCGGCGAGATATGGTCCATGGATCTGACCGGACGCATGCTCTGGCGCACCGCGCTGCATGAACCCGTGGAGTCCGCGCCTCTGGTGCATGAACAAATGATACTGGTGGGCACGATCTCCGGTGGGCTGCACGCCCTCGACCGGGAGACCGGCAGACAGTTGTGGAAATTTCAGGGCTACGGCTCGTTCCTCGGTTCGATGCTTGTCTCCGATGGTGTGGTGTATGCGCTGACCTCCCGCAACAAGCTCTATGCCGTGGCGCTGGAGACCGGACAACTGCACTGGAGCCGCGAGCACGAGACCCCGCAGGCCTACACCGTACGCGGACACTCCTCCCTGGCCCGCTACCGCAACCTGTTGATCTACGGGCTGTCCGACGGCCGCATCATGAGCATCGACATCCAGCGCCGGGGTGAGGTGTACTGGACGGCCGACCTCGAGGAGGGCGCCGACGAGAACTACCTCGATGCCGACGCCACGCCGATCGTGTTTGGCGATCGCATCTTTGCCGCCTCGTACCGCAAGGGCCTCGTGTCGCTGTCGGTCGAGACCGGCGAGGTGAACTGGCGTTATCCCGTCGGCGGCGTGACACGGCTGCTGCTTTACCGCGAAAAATTGTATTTTGTCTCCTCCTCCACCGGCATCCACTGTCTCTCGCTGGACGGCCGGCTCCTGTGGCGTCAGTACGTCGAGATGGGCACCGCCACCTCGATGCAGATCGTGAAGCACCGCCTCCTGATCTCCTTCGACGAGGGCGGCCTGATCGCGCTCAATCCCGACAACGGTTTTTTCTATCAAAAGTTTGACACCGGCTCCGGGATCTCCGGCGGCTTCGCCACCTCAGGTCCTTGGCTGACCACGCTGGCCAACAACGGCCGGCTCTACCTGTTCGAAATCCGCTGATGCTTCCGGACACCATGGCCTGGTCCCGCTCCAACATCTTTCTATTCAGGGTGCTGCCGCTCTTCGTTTTTGTCTTGGGTTGTGCCGGCGAGACGGTTGAGATCTCCCGTCAGGACCGGGAGTTCGTCTATTCGGAGAAGGAAAAGGCCCGGACCCCGGATGGCGCCTGCACGAAAATGAAGACCTTCCACGCCGACGCCGACCACGACGGCTTCGGAGATCCGAAAAAGCCCCAGCAGGCCTGCGTCGCGCCCAGGGACCATGTCGAGGACGGCACCGACTGCGCCGACGACGATCCCCGTGCCTTTCCCGGGCAGAAGCAGTTCTTCGCCACGGCCCGCCCCGACGGTTCCTTTGACTTCGATTGCGACGGGCAGGGCAGCGTGCGCCTTACGTTGCGCGCGGTCTGCGAGGAGAATCCGGAGACCAAGCATTGCGCGGCCAGCTCGGGTTGGGATGTACGCGCTTCGGACCGGATCCCCGGCTGCGGGGAGGCTGCCGAGTGGGCCTGGAACGAATGCCGCACCGAGCTGGTCACCGAAGCCCCTGCCACGTCGGTTCCCCCCGATCCTGCCGCCCCGCCGGTGATCTCGATTCCTTCTCCGCAGAAGACCGTCTCCCGCTGCTGGAGCGGCAAGCTCGCCTGGAAAAAACGCCAGTTGTGCAGATAGGAGGGCCTCCCTCCGACCTCTCACCACACGAAACGGCCCGTTTGTCTCCCGACGTTTCCGGGACAGACGAAATGGCGATCGCTTGACCCGGATCAAGCCGTCTCCGGCGGACCGGAGATAAAAACAATCCCGGGAGGAATGAAGATCATGAAGCGGACCATCATACGAATCGATTCCGAAAAATGCGATGGCTGCGGCCTGTGTGTCTCTGCGTGCCACGAAGGGGCGATCGAGCTGCGAAACGGAAAGGCGGTGCTGGCCAAGGAACAGCATTGCGACGGGCTGGGGGCCTGCCTGGGCGATTGCCCGCAGGGCGCGATCACCCTCGAGGAGCGCGATGCACCCGCCTTCGAGGAACCTTCCACGGTCCCGGCGGTCGTCGCGGTCCCGGTGGACAAGGAGGCCTGTGGCTGCGGGGACAAGCTGCCCGTGTTCGGCGCTGGCGGCTGCCCGGGCTCCCGGGTGCGCCTGCAGGAGAATGTGGTGCCTGCCCCGACGATGTCCAGGATGGGAACGGAAGGCGGACTGCCCGGCAAGGTCAATGCCTCGGACCTGGCCCACTGGCCGGTCCAGTTGCACCTGGTGCCGGGGCGGGCACCGTTCTTCGGAGACCACGAACTGGTGGTGCTGTCTACCTGCGCCCCGGTGGCCAGCGCGGATGTCCACTGGCGCTTTTTGCGGGGTCGCGCGGTCGTGATCGCCTGTCCCAAGCTGGATCGCACGGAGACGTACGTCGAAAAGCTGGCCTCGATCCTCGCCCAGAACCCCATTCCGAAGATCCAGGTCGTCCGGATGTCGGTGCCTTGCTGCGGCGGCCTCACCCACATCGTCCGCGACGCGCTGCGCCAGTCCGGCCGCACCGATCTGATCGTCGAGGAGGTCACCGTCGACCTCGACGGCACCATCCTGTCCACCCGTCCGCTGGTCTGACCACGTCGCTAAAAATCCCGAAAATTTGCCGCATGGGCCCATTTCTTCTATCTATAAGGGTGGAGTGCACCTCCGGAGAACACCTTGCCCCATATTCCCGTGCTCATGAATGCCGTCTGCGCCCGCGCGCAGTTTCATGCCGAAAACCCCGTGGTCGTGGATGCGACGCTGGGGGGTGCCGGACATGCCGCCGCGCTGGTCGAAAGGATGCCGCCAGGCGGCGTCTTCATCGGCATCGACCGGGATCCGGAAGCCCTGATTCGCGGTCGGGAACGGCTGGCGGGAGCCCGCTGCGCGGTGTACCTGCACCACGGCGAGTTTTCGGAGCTGCCCGAGGTGCTGGATCGGCGCGGCGTTTCGGAGATCGACTTTCTGCTCGCTGATCTGGGGGTCAGTTCCTTCCAGCTCGACGAGGCCGATCGTGGTTTCTCCTTCTCTGCCGACGGGCCGTTGGACATGCGCATGAACCCGGAAGCCGGGGAGACCCTGCTGGAGAAGCTCTCCTCGATCGAATACGCCGATCTGGCATCGATCCTGCGGCGCTTTGGTGAGGAGCCCGCTGCCGGACCGATCGCACGTTCCATCCTGCGCGCGCTGGAACAGGACCAGTTGCACACGACTGCGGATCTGGCGGCTGCCGTCACCCGCGTGGTGCCCTCATTCACGCGCAACCTGCACCCTGCGACCAAGACCTTTCAGGCACTGAGGATCTGGGTCAACGGGGAGCTCGAAGAGGTCGAGGCCCTGCTGGCAGCCGTCCCCGAACTGCTGACGCCCGGGGGCAGGATGCTGGTGATCTCCTTCCATTCCCTCGAGGATCGTCTGGCCAAGCAGGCGTTCGCGAAGTTGTGCCATCCGGAGCGGGACATCCCCTCCTGGGTGCCGCTGACCCGGGATCAGATGCCGAAGAGCCGGTTTTGGACGGAAGGGCCCATCGGACCCGACGCCGACGAGCTTGAAGCCAATCCCCGGTCGCGCAGCGCCAAGCTGCGGGTCCTGTGGACCCTGGAGGACGCGACATGAGAGTGCATGCGACGGACCAGTTGTTCGGCCTGGAGGCGTTCGGTCGATCGCCGGATCGGGAGACGACCCGGGCGGATCGGGAGACCGGTCCGGAGGTCGTCGTCACCGGCCCGCTGGCCGGGGTTCCATCTGGCGTGATGCGGACCGCATTGTCGGACTCCCTTGAACTGGGCGAGTCCGGCACCATGGTCACGGGCGCCGTCGAATCGGGCACGGAAGAAAACGGTACCACAGGGCTGCTGGGGTGCACGATGCCGCCTCTGACGATCCGGGCGCTGCTGAGCCGGAGGATCGTGCTGAGCCTGGTGTTCTTCCTGCTGGTCTCCACCGTGGGAATGTCCCTGTTCACGCTGGTCATGAAGACCCGCAAGAAGGCGGTCAGTTATGAGTTGGCCCATCAGACGCGGCTGTTCAAACGCATGAGCAAGCATCGTGCGATCTACGAACTGGAATATGCCTACCTGCGCGCGGGCAGCCCGATCCTGGAAGAGTTTTCCCGTCAGGGCTGGCGCGAGATCACGCCCCATGATCTGACATACATACCTGTGAAGGACTCCAGCTCCGGGGCCCGGGGAGGCCAGGCATGGTAGCCGTGCGTCCGGTCCATCCCGTCGTGCAGGCCGTGACCGCGGGGGCCAGGCTGCCGCTGTCGCCGGCGCGGCTGTTGCTGGTGCTCCTGCTGCCGGTCGCAGGTCTGTGCCTCCTGATGTTCTCCGCGTTCCGGATCCAGGTTCTTGATGGAGCCAAGCACCGGAAGACCGTGGAGAGCCTGAGCTTCACCCAGCGCCAGATCCCGGTGACGCGGGGCTTCATCCTGGACCGGGGTCACCTACCCCTGGCCGTGCCCACCGAGCTGCCTTCGGCGATCGTGGATCCGGTCCAGCTGGCCATGCGCTACCTGCGGAAGATTGATCCCGGCATCACCAACCTCGAATACGGTCTGGAAAACGAGAAGATCCGGCAGAACCTGCACCAGAGCCTGATCGAGTTTTCGACCGCGGCTGCGGCAGCGCTGCACGAGGATCCCTACGTGATGCGTGAGAAGGTGTTCGAGTCCGTGCTGCGTGGAAAGCGGCACCTGTACCTCAAGCGCCACATCAGCGAGGACGAGCAGAAGAGCCTCGAGGCGCTGGGGCTCCCCGGATCGGTGATGTGGTTCACGCCCGAGGACGCCCGGCATTACCCGTCGCGCAGCCTGGCTGCGCAGATCCTCGGCTTCACGGGCATCGACGGTCATGGCGTCGAGGGCATCGAAAAGAAGTTCGACATCGACCTCGCGGGTTCGCCGGCGCTGGTGCGTGTCCAGAAGGACGCCCGCTCGGGCATGCTTCTGATCCACGGCCTGCCCGACATCGAGATGGGCGGGGCCAACCACGTCGTGCTCACCATCGACAGCCGGATCCAGAAGGACACCGAGGCGATGCTTGAGCAGGGACTGGCTCGCTATCAGGCAAAGAACGGCGCCGTGCTGGTGATGGACGCCAAGACGGGGGAGATTCTGGCAATGGCCAACGCGCCCCTGGCGGATCTGTCCAACCGCTCGGCGGTCCCCATGGACTTCTTCCGTAACCGCGTCGTCGTCGATGCATACGAGCTGGGTTCCGTGATCAAGCCGCTGACCATGGTCGGCGCGATGGATCTCTCCCGTGTCAGCGCCACCAGCGACATCCCCCTGGACTTCAAGGTCATCTTCCGGGACAAGCCTCCCTGGACGCCCAAGGACCACATCAGCCTGGCCCAGGCCACGATCAAGCCCATTGACATCATCGCGCGCAGCTCCAACCGCGGCATTGCGAAGATCGCCGAACTGATGGGCGAGCGTGCGCTGTACGACCTGTTCGTCAAGCTCGGCTTTGGACAGCCCACGGGCGTGGAGCTGCCGTCGGAGGCCGCAGGCATCCTCCCGCAGTTGAAGTTCTGGACCAACAAGGTGTATCTGGCGACGCACTCCTACGGACATGGCTTCTCGCTGACGATGCTCCAGCTGGCGCAGGCGTACACGCTGTTCGCCAACGAGGGCCAGATGGTGCGTCCGCACGTGGTGCGCTTCGTCGTCGATGACCGAGGGGAACGGGTCGCCTGCTTTTCGCCGTCGGCCTGCGGCCGGCCGGTGCCCATGCGCAGGGTCGTGCGCAATCCGCACGTCGTGGCGGAGGTGATGCAGATGATGCGTAAGGTGGTCACCGCAGGGACCGGAACCCGGGCCGATATCTCGAGGTTCGGCTACTCGGTTGCGGGCAAGACCGGAACAGCCGAGAAGGTCGGCAAGGGGGAGAAGGGTGGTTACAGCGAGCAATTCAACCGGGTCACCTTCATCGGTCTGGTTCCCGCGCAGGATCCGAAGGTCGTCATCGCGGTCATGCTCGACGAGCCCGAGGGGGATCCGGAGACGGCAGCGGACAAGAACATCGACGAAATCCTGCGCAAGGACGCCGGTTATGTGGCCGCACCGCTGTTCGCCGAGATCGCCCGCATGGTCATGTACCGTCTGGGCGTGGTGCCCGATCTGGAGACCACGGCGCAGGTGGGCAAGGGCAGGAGCGCACCGACGGTGAGGAA
>PHAZ01000142.1 GCA_002841825.1 Deltaproteobacteria bacterium HGW-Deltaproteobacteria-22
CTCGGGCTCCGGACAGCCGACCTCATCGCTGCCGTCGAGGCAGTCTTCCTCGCCGTCGCACTTCCAGCTCATGGAAATCACGTCGCCGTCGTCACAGGTGAACTCACCGACGGCTTCGTCACAGGCGTTCATGCAGGTCTGCAGGTTCGTCCCCTGCACCTGGTTGCACATGGCGTCCTCGAGCTCGGAACAGGGCGCGTCGATGAGGCAGTCAGCCATGCACCGGTCTTCGGCCGACGACGTGAAGTCGCGGCAGTCGTAAACGCCGTCGGTGAGCATGCCGCAGGAATCGACCTTGCTCAGGGCCGTCTCGCATGTACTCTTGCTGCCTCCACCATCGTCACAACTCACCAGGGAAACCAGCATTGTAATCATCATGAATTTTCTAAACATTTCAACCTCCTGTTGGCACAAAATATTAAGTTAGTGGTCCATTCAGCGCGTGAACAACAATACAGATGTTCGGAATTCCTGTCAATTTCTGATTTCCAGTTGAGACTGGCGAGGGAACGTGCCGGGTTACGGCTCAGGTCGCCGCCTCCACGGGCTCCTTCTTCTCCGGCAGGCGGTCCATGGTAAGGCCGGTGAAGCCGTAGAAGATCGACACCAGCGGGTTGAACCAGTTCAGAAAGGCCCAGGGGAGGTAGAGCCAGGGGGAGACGCCCAGGGTGGCGGCCATGAAGGCACCGCAGGTGTTCCACGGGACCAGCGGGGAGGTGAGCGTGGCGCTGTCCTCCAGGGCGCGGGAGAGGTTGTGGGGCGCCAGGCCCATTTTCTCATAGGTGCTCTTGTACATGCGGCCCGGCAGCACGATGGCGATGTACTGGTCGCCGGCGATGATGTTCATGCCGATGGCGGTGCAGATCGTCACCAGCACGAGGCTGCCGGTGCCGTGCACGAGCCGGAGGATCGCGGCCGTGATCGTCTGCAAAAATCCCGCAGCCTCCATGGCGCCGCCGAACGAGACCGCGCACAGGATCAGCGCCACGGTGTCCATCATCTTGTCGAGGCCACCGCGGGAGAGCAGGTCGTTGAGCGCCGGGGAGTCGGTCTGGATGGAAAAGCCCTGCTTGGCCGTGGCCAGCACCGACTGCCAGGGGGCGTCCTGGAACCACACCGCGAAGAGCATGCCCATCAGGGCACCGAAGAGGATCGACGGCAACGCCGGGCGTCGGGTGGCCACCAGGCCGATGACGACCAGCGGCGGCACCATCAGCCATGGACTGATGCGGAAATGGTCACGGATGGGTTCCACCACGCCGGTGGCGCCACCGGCGCTGCCGCTCCAGTCGGAGAACAGTCCGATGATGAAGTAGGCCGTGAGCGCGACGATCAGGCTCGGCCCGGTGGTCCAGAGCATGTGCCGGATGTGGGTGAACAGGTCCGAGCCGGCCACCGCGGGCGCGAGGTTGGTGGTGTCCGACAGCGGGGACATCTTGTCGCCGAAGTAGGCGCCCGAGATCACGGCGCCGGCGGTCATGGGGGCGGGCACGCCCAGGGAGGCGCCCAGGCCCATCAGCGCCAGACCCACGGTGCCCGCGGTGCTCCACGAGCTGCCTGTGGCCAGGGACACCACCGACGAGATCAGCGCGGCCGTGAAGAGGAAGTACGTGGGGCTGACAATGGAGAAGCCGTACACGATCAGCGTGGGCACGATGCCGCTGTGCAGCCAGGTTCCGATGAGCAGGCCCACCGACATCAGCAGCAGGATCGCCGGCAGCGTCGACGCGATGGAGGCGGCCATGGCAGCCAGCGTCTTCTCCCAGAGCACGCCACGGACGCGCGCCAGCGCCGCCACCAGCGCGGTCGTGAAGATCAGCGCCAGATGCGGCGACTGCTTGAAGCGGATGACGGTGAGATAAAGCGCCCCCAGCAGGAAGGCCACCGGGACCAGCGCCCAGAGCAACGGGAACCGGCCGGCCGGCCGGGGCGACTTGTCGCTAGTAGGGGAGTTCATACTGGACAAAGAATCCCGCATACCAGGGTTTCATGTCGAGGTCGATCTCGGAGTCCTGAGGCTCGCGGCACTCGCCGCCGTCGGCCTCGTAGAAGCAGGCGTCGCTCCAGTTGGGGAGCCAGAAGCGCCCCATGACGCCCACATGGAAGCGCTCGGACACGCGCACCGTGAACCCTGCCGTGGCGCCGACGGTGACGCCGGTGGCGCGGAAGATCAGGAACTTGTTGTCCTGATCCTCGAAGGTGCCGTCGACGTACGTGGTCATGTAACCGAAGTTGCCCGAGGCGAACAGGGCCAGGCGTGATCCCAGCGGCAGGATCCCGCGGGCCTCGAAGTTCAGCACGTAGTAGTACATCGTGTCGAGCTTGTCGGGGGCCATCCGCCCGTAGTGGACGTTGAAACCCAGCCCGAAGTTGCGGTGCATGCGGTACAGGCCGGTGAGGTCCACACCCCAGGAGGGCCCGCCCTCGGTGCAGAAGTCGCCCGAGCAGGCGTTGAGGCCGCCGCCGCCCTCGAACAGCAGGGAGTTGGTGGGCCGTTGCGCTTCGGCCGGCTTGTCGGATCCGACAGGCTCCGCGGCCCTGGCGGGCGCGCCCAATGCGGTCAGGAACAGGACGAAGAGAATACCGGTGTATGAACGTCGCATGCTTCAAAGCCTCGGGTCAACGGTTGGGCTGGTTTGCATTCCAGTGCAAGACAACGTCGGGCAATGTAACACGAAAAACCACGCGCTGGCAACAGCCTCGGCCATCTTCCCACCGTGGAAATGGACCCGTCCGACTTCAAAAATGGATTTCAGGATAGTGGAGCGCCCAATATTGTGATAGTTTTGCCCAGCCCCGCCAATGTGCCGGGGTGGTCCGGATAAGGAAAGGCGAATGACTGTATTTTCATCCAGCCTGTTTTACTGGCGACTCAGGGAATTCGAAGACTCCCGCTTCACCGGCAGCCTCCAGTTGTCCTCGGCGGGCGGGGCAGTCGGGCGCATCTTCCTGCACGAAGGCCGGGTCTCGTGGGCGGAGGCCCCCGGCCAGGAACACACCCTGTTCTCGGCGCTGCAGGCCCTGGCGGGCGTGGGCAAGGAAGACATCCTGTTCATCAAGACGGTGTACCAGGAGCATCAGGGAAAGACCAACATCGTCACCCTGATGGAGAAGACAGGGCTGGCCAACTTCTGGGTGCTGCGCGAATGCATGCGGCTGCACCTGCTGTCGGCGGTGAACGTCTTCTCCTCCATGGGGGACCTGGAGATCACCGAGAACGAGGGCAACCTCGCCAGCCCCAGCGTGCTGCTGTTCACCCTCGACGAGCTCTCCTTCGCCGACAAGCTGCTCGACCCCACGATCCCGCCTCTTTTGAAGAGCCAGGGGCTCGAGGTCGTGCAGGTGCAGATGAAGAAGCTCGACACCGTGTACCAGTGGCCGCCCGACAAGCCGATGCACGACGACTTCCTGGACATCGGCGTCTCCTGGTACCGCAACCGGCCCGACTCGGTGTTCCCGCCGCAGATGGTGTCGATCTTCCAGCCCCACTCGACCTACTGGGTGCGCTTCTTCGCCGACGCCTATGAGACGATCCTGATCGTGGCCTTCACGCCGGGCCAGGATCTCAAGCCCGTCGTCGACGTCCTCTGGCACGCTCCGACGCGCTTCCTGCTCGAACTGGAAAAGGAAACCACCCCGCTGGTCCCTCTGGACACGGCCCTGAAAACCTGGGAGTGACGACACATGAAGGAACGCACTGAACTCGAACTGATGCTCGGAAACATGCTCGCCGACCCCGTGTTCTTCCAGGTGGACCAGCGCCTGCGCGCGCCGAACCTGTTTTCCATCTTCAGCATGGAGTACCAGAAGTCCCGCTACTCGTCGTTGCTGGCGTATTTCCTGAACCCCAACGAAAACCACGGCCTGGAGGACAGTTTTCTGCGACAGTTCCTCAGCCACGCCCTGAAGTCGATGCCTGCGGCCGCCGACAAGGATCCCGACAGCCTCAGCCCGATCCCGTACGCCAAGGTCAAGGAGAGCATCCTCGACTGGGACCAGCTCGACGTCCTTTCGGCGGACCTGCGCGAGACCATGGTGACCACGGACTATCCCCTGGGCGAGGAGGGCCGCACCGTGGACATCTGCATCTGGAACGAACCGTACTCCTTCGCGGTGTATGTCGAGAACCTGATCGTGCCCAAGGAGGGCTGGCGGCGCTACCACGGCAGCGGCATGCGCTCGCAGAAGAGCCTCACCGGGGAATACGTGCTGGACCTGTATCGGCGCTGGGCCTCGGATCAGAACCCTCAGCCCTACCAGATCCTGCCCGTGTCCCTGCGGCTGGGTTCGCTGCGGTCGGCCGAGCAGCATGTCACGCGCCAGCTGGAATACCCCTGGATGATCGACGTGCTCAACACGCTCGTGAAGAGCCCGACGGTGGCCAGCCACACCCGGCTGCTGATCACGGACTTCATCGAGCACCTGCGCTGCGCCTACCCCGAGTTCCTCGAGATGCACGGCCTGACGCACCAGTTGAGCCAGCTCGTGGACCAGTACGGACCGGCGATCTGCCGCCTGTTCGACCACGTCGCCGAATGCAGCGGCTGCGACTCCGATGACGACCTGATCACGGCCTACCACGACATCTACCGCCGGCACCGCGCCTGCGTCGAGGCCCTGTGGCTGCACGCGGACTCCGTCTCCTATCCGTTGCTCACCGAGATCCGCGGCCAGATCGAGGCCATGCGCTTCGACGAGGACATGGTGCTCTACCAGACGGCCTCCTCCCTGTCGGGGACCTGCAAGCGCTGGATGGAGGAGACCCCCCGCAACGGTGACGAGGAAGTCCGCGCCCCTGCGGAGATCTATTTCTCGGCCTCGGTGGGGTCCTGCGGCATCTTCGTGTATCAGGAGCCGTCCCGTGGCATGGTGGACAAGATCTGGTTCGTCGCCAGGGAGATCGCCGAGGAGATGGAGATGGAGCTCTCCGAGCACACGCCCACGAGCCGCAACTTCCATCTGGCGAAAAAATACTATGACGCCTTTTCCCCCATCGAGATCGCGCGGGACTTCATACGGTTCTACAAGTTGATGGACGACATCTTCAAGGAACTGCACCGGTAACCGGAAAACTTTGATAACCCTGTCATTGGCACCCCAAAAAACATCATGAAGCGTCTTCTCGGCACCCTGTTCGCACCCTCCCCGGTCATCCCCTCCATGTGGCTCCTCCTCACCGGCCTGCTGACGCTGGTCTCCGTCGACCACGTCATCCGCGAGCGCCGGCTTCCGCCGCACCCCTACGTGCTGGCCACGCCTGACATCCAGCGAAAGATGGAGACGGAGCAGCTGCCTCCAGAGAGCCGCGTGTTCATCTATTTCATCGACAGCCTGCGCTTTGACTACGCGATCACCCCGGAGTTGATGCCCAACGTCAGCCGCCTGCTGCCCCAGAGCACCTGGGGCGAGGTGACCCCTTGCGCGACGAGCATGACCGTGCACTGCGTCGAGGCCGCGTTCTCGGGCATCGACCGCTCCACCGTGCTGGCCTTCGGCGAGGACTTCAACCCGCAGAAGAGCAAGCACAAGACCGCATGGTTCTTCCAGATGAAGAACCGTGGCGCCCATATCGCGGCGGTGACCGACTACGTGATCCCCACGCTCTACAAGGACGCGCTGGCGGAGAACTACGTCTACAAGAAGGGCGCCTCGCAGAAGAAGCTGGTCGACCGCGCGCTGGGTTATTTCGCGAATCCGAAGAACACCGTGACCATCGTGCACCTGCTGGGTCCCCACGACGACGGGCAGACCTACGGATCCAACACGCCGCAGTACCGCGCCCAGCTCAAGGAGGTCGACGACCTGCTCGGCGAGGTCATCGCAGCCCTGAAGCCCACCGACACCCTGATGATCATGGGTGATCACGGCATGGACGACGAGGGCAGGCACATGTACAACATGGTCGTTCCCACGTTCTATCTGTACCGCGGGCCCGAGTTCACGCCAAGCCTGCGGCGCGACATCCACCTGCTCTCCCACACGTTCTTCCTGTCGGTGATGTTCCGCCTGCCGTTCCATCCCTCGTACCAGGGCGAGTTCTTCTGGGAGGCCGTCTCGGAGCCGGTGCGCAAGCAGTACGGTCCCGAGGAGGCCCGCGCCCTGCATCGCCCGGTGGAGCCTGGTGATCTCACCATTTCCACGGAGTACAGGATCCGGTTCGGCCTGCTGATCCTGCTGTGGATCCTGGGCTTCCGGCTCCTGCTCCACGAGGCACCGGCCGTGCCGAACCGCTTCGGCGTGCCCTGGGCGGTCGCCTCGGTCGTGGCGCTGTACATGGGGTGGTTCTGGCCGCTGGTCGCCGCCCTCGCGGGAATGGCGGCGTTCCTGATGCGCGGTGCCTGGCGGACCTGGACGGTGTGGATCCTCGGCGCGCTCGTCTTCGCCTGGGGTGTCTCCCGCGGGCTCGTCTACCGGCCCTTCGATCTGGCCATGCATGAGGTCAAGATTCATTTCATTTACTTGTTCTTCCTGCTTGAACTCGGGGCAGGATTCCTCCTTTACGGACGCATGTTCGGCTCCGCCCGATGGCGTGAACGGCTGTGGGGCGGCTCACTGCTGGCCATGGCGATCGCGCCGTTTCTCCACTTCCCCTCGCTGTACGCCTACGGGTTCCTGCGCACGACGCCATTTTTTCTGAGCGTGCACCTGGCGGCCACGGCGCTGTGGTTCTCGGGACCGGACTTCAACCGACGCCCGTGGAAGGAGATGCTCCCGCTGTTGTCGCTCCCCGTGGTCGCGGCGCTGCTGCTGCTGCCCCAGTACTCGATCTTCGTGGAGAACTTCCGGATCTTCGACTTTCCGCTGCTGCCCCACCGCGAGGGCTCCGGATGGAACATGGTCTACGCATTGGTGCCGTTTGCGCTGTCGACGTTTTTCGCCGTGCGGCAGACGCATCTGCGCAGGGAGAAACTGCTCTGGATTTTACCGGCCTTCCTGCTGACACCGGCGTTCTGGCTGCTTGGACACCACCTGTCCCCGTTCGTCTTCGCCGGGCTCTTCTGGGGCCTGCTCGCGCTTTGGTTTCTGCCTTCGCGCTGGTTCCCCGGGGGTTGCAAGTGGCTGCAGACCTTCTTCTGGACCCAGTGGCTGCTTTCTTACATGTTCTTTTTCTCGCTGCAGGCGTTCTACCAGATCCACCTGCTCTTCCTGTGCGCGTTCGCGCTGCTGGAGGCTTCGCGCTTCATCGCTGCGCACAAGCCGGACCGCCCGTATGGACTGATCGTCATCCCGGCGGTGGCCCTGATCCTGCTTTCGTTCACGGCGTTCTTCAGCATCCGGACCTGCGGGATCGACTTCCGCTTCGGGCTGGCCTGGTTCCCGGACCTGTTCGAGACGCTCTGGTTCCTGGTGTTCGGCGCCACGCTGGTGAAGTACTTCTCGCCGGTGTTCCTGATCAAGGCGCTGGAGACCTCGCAGTGCCGGGAGCTCGCCATGCCGCGCCTGCTGCGCTGGGGCACCTTCCTGGCCTGGACGGTGATGCCGCTGATGCTGACGCTGCTGTTCATCTCCGAGAAGGTCCCGCTGGTCGTGGACACCCTCGAAGAGGGGATGTACCTGCTGGGCGTCTCGCTGACGCTGCTGGTGACCGAGGCCCTGCCGGTGGGCTCCTTCCGGGTCGCAGCCCTGTCGCGGGCCGCGTGCTCATCACCGGCCACAGTGGAACCGCAGACCGGGGTGGAATCGCCGACCACGCCACCGGCCGTGGACGAATCATTGACTTGAGCCATTTTACCGTCACAATATGACATGCTCTGGATCTGGCTGATATTTCCCCTCCTGACCGCCGGCGAGCCGTCCCCGGCTCCGGATGCGTGGGACTGGGGAAAGCGCCTGTCCGCGCTGCGGGCCTCCATCGCCCGACCGCCGGTGGACGCCGACGCCCTCTGGGCGCCTTTTTCCGGAGCTCCCTCTCCGGTGGCGGAGGAGGCTGCGCTGATGCTGGTGCGCACCCTGCCCGAGCCCGGCCGCAGGCGACGCTTCCTCGAGAAGGCGTTTTCCCCGCTGGCGGGCCTCGCCACCGCCGCAGGCCCGAAGGAGGCGGCGCGGTGGCTCACCGAGGACACCTGCACCGCGCCGGTGCGCCTGGCCGTGTTCCGGGAGCTCGCGCCGCTTTTGCCGGCCACCGACCAGAGCACCGCCTGGGAGACGCTCTGGGATGTCTTTCCCGGACATCCCCAGGCCTTCTCGTTCCTGCTCGCCGCCATCGATGCGGCTGAAGCCGCGGGACAGAAGAAGGATCTCAACCGCCTGCGCCGCGTGCAGTTCCTGTTCCTGCCGCAGACCGTCGCCCCGGAACTGAAACGGGAACTTCTGGCCGCCCTCCCCTGTGCGCGCCGCGACCTGTTCATCCGCATCGCCTATGGCATGGGCGCCTGGGACGCGGCGCTGGAGTTGCTCGCAGACTGCCCCGACCCACTGTGGGAGGCGCGCACGCGGTACCAGCTGGGCGAGTATGAGAAGGCGCTGGCTGTCCTGCAGACCCTGCCCGAAAAACAGCGACCGGCCTCCCTGGAGAACCGACTGTCGAGCCTCGCCCTGCCCGCTGCGGAGCTCGCGGCCCGCTACGAGGAGCAGTTCGTCAGGGATCCTTCCGAGTCCGCCCGGCGCCGGCTGTTGAAGACCCGCCTCCTCGCCGGGCAGTATGACCGCGTGGTGACCGAACTGGAGAAGGACGCGACCCCGAACTATCGTTTCATGCGCGGCCTGGCCGCCTGGATGGGGAAACGCACGGGGATGGCGCGCAGCATCTGGAAGACGCCTTCCGAGGGCGAGAACCTCGAGGACCGCCTGACCCGGCAATACTGGCTCGCGGTCGCCGGCGGGCCCGACGAGCTGGCCGGGACCTACAACCCGGCGCACCCCGTTCATGCCTATTACTTGCGCACCCGCTGGCTGGCGCGCATCCGGCCCAGGTCCGTCACCGTGACACGGGCGCTGTCCCTGCTGCTCCCGAAGTCCGGCTTCTCCGGCAGGCAACTGGCCCAACTGGCACGTAAAAGCCAGCTCCCCGACCCAGCCGCGCTGGCGTTCTCCCTCTGGAGCGAGGACTTCACGGACCGCACCGAGTCGTGCCTGCTGGATCTGATGTCGATGCGCTCGGCACGTTTCCGGACCCTGCTGGACCTCTGGAGATGCCCCCACCTGGTCGACGGCCACCCTGACCAATGTCCTTTCTCCACCGTCTCTTTGGCGCAGCTGCCGGGACTGCTGGTGGCGTGGACCGCCCAGGAAGGAGACTGGCCCGGTTTCCTCTCCGCCTCCCGACCGTTCCTGCCGCAGCCCCATTTGCGCGAGATCCGCGAGGCCGCCCGGCGCTTCTCGATCCCGGCCTCGTTGTTATGGGCCATCATGCAGACGGAGAGCTCGTTCTACCCCCGGGTGATCTCCCGGGCCGGCGCCATCGGCCTGTTCCAGGTCATCGTCCCCACCGGCACCCAGATCTCGGCGGGCCTCAAGCGCCTGCCGTTCCATCCAGGCATGCTGTTGGAACCCGGGACGGCCGTGGAGTTCGGCGCCTGGTACCTGCGCCACCTCGCAGACCTGTTCGACGATCACTGGCCCCTGGTGGCGGCAGCCTACAATGCCGGTCCCCATGCGGTTATTCGCCCGCGCGTAGACCCCATCGCGGGACGGCACATCAAGCAGCGCGGCCGAGCGATCCCCCAGCGGATTGAGATGCGCGACCGAGGCCAGCACATCGGTAAGCTTGCGCTCGATTTCCGGCCGCTCGGACGCAGGCGCACGGTCGATCGCAGACTCGATCTGGCGGATGTTCTGGGAAAACTCGGTGATCAGCGTGTCGAACGCTGTTTCGTCTTGGGACATGTAGAT
>PHAZ01000143.1 GCA_002841825.1 Deltaproteobacteria bacterium HGW-Deltaproteobacteria-22
CGACTGCGCCGATCCCGACTGCGCCGCCGCCATCAACTGCCAGGACGAGATCTGCAACAACACCATCGACGACAACGGCAACGGTCTGGCCGACTGCGCCGACCCCGACTGCGCCGCCGCCATCAACTGCCTGATCAATGCCTGCACCACCCCGACGGCGATCACGTGCGGTGGCACCGCCAACGGCACGACCGTCGGCGGCTACAGCGTCTTCAGCTTGTACCCTGCATGTCAAGGCGCAACCACCTTCAGCGGCCCCGAGAAGGCCTACCGCATCACGCCGCCCTCCGGCTCGGAAGTCACGGTCAACCTGTCCAATTTCGGTGGCAATGATCTCGAGTTGTTCCTGACCAACCCCGGCTGCAGCAACACCACGTGCATCGATTCGAGCACCAACGGCCCTGGCAGCGCAGAGCAGGTCACCTTCACGGCCGACGGCAGCCAGTACTCCATCATCGTGGAGACCTACTCCGGAGCAAGCACCTTCACGCTCTCAGTCACCTGCGCCACTCCTGAGATCTGCAACAACAGCATCGACGACAACGCCAACGGCTACATCGACTGCGTCGACTACGACTGCCTGGGCGGGGTCAACTCGACGGCCTGCGGCGACTGCAACGCCATCACCGGGTACGGCTGCAGCGGAGGCACCCCCAACTGCGAGTTCGATCGGGCCACCGGCTACGTCGGCCGCTGCAGGGCCACCCAGGGCACCGGGACGATCGGCACGGCCTGCTCCACCGAGACCGACTGCGCGCTGGGTTTGTTCTGCCATGCCTCCAATCATGTCTGCACGCCGCTGTGCCACATCTCGCTCAACGACTGCCCCGGCGGCCGCACCTGTTACACCTCAGGCACCTGGGGCACCACCATCTACGGCTACTGCCAGTAGGCCCGTCCCTCCTCGCTCCGTGGCATCAGCCACTTCCCATTGCTATTGCTTATTTTCTTTCCATGAGGCCTGTCTCAACTCCAGGCGGAAGCTCGCGCAGCCCGGCTGCGCTGCGATGTCCACGTTCAGGGTGTGGGTCGCGCCGGCCTCGATGCGGTCGACGGTGACCCGCTGCACGTTGAGGGCGCGATCGGCGTCGTCCGTGAGCGTCACCTCGAAGGCGAGGTTCCCGACGCCCTCGGGAGAGAGGTTGGTCACCTGCGCGGTGATGCGCATCAGGTCGCCTTCCTCGCTGCCGGCGAGTCCGTGCACCTCGAGGAAAGGCTCCACCTCCGCCCGGCGATCGACCCAGTCCTCCACAGGGCGCATCCGCACGCGGCCGGTCTTGTTGTCGATGACCATCTGGAAGTGCGACGTGAAGTTGAGCCCCAGCAGGCCCACCTTGTCTCCGACGGCGCACGGCTCGCACACGGCCGCAGCCAGGGGGCCCACGCGGGAGGATCCCAGCGTCAGACCGGGGAGCACCACCAGCGGATACGTGGCCTCCCCGCCTGCCGTCTGCACATGCAGCAACGGCGAACGCGGGCCGGGCGCCACACCCAGCGCGGCAGCCGTCTGCGGAGAGATCGTGGTGAACGACGCACCGGTGTCGAGCACCATGCGCACCGGCAGGCTCCGTCCGTTGCCCTCGATGGTGGCCTGCACCACGATCGACCCCTGCTCGAAGGAGAACGGCACGCTCTGCGATGCGCCGGGCAGGGAGCGGGCCACGGAGTCCATGACCCGGTCGCCCCGGGCCCTGGTCTTGGCGCCGGCAAACGAGAACATCCACGCCCCGTGGGACGTGATCACCTGGGAAGTCGTCTCCGGGATCACAAAGAAGAAGAACAGGCTGGAGACCCATGCCGTGATGCCCCACAGCAGCCCCGTCACCTTCAGCGCCTTGGGATGGTGCCGCACCAGCCAGAAGAATCCCACCAGCGGCGCCGCGACCAGGCCCACGACCACGGCCAGGAAATGCGTACGCCCCTCGCCGAGCCACAGGGCCAGATAGCTGCTCTGGAGCCACAGCCCGGGCAGGATTCCCAGACACAGCAGGAGCGCGACCGCGTGCTTCTTCGTGAAGCCGCCTTGCGCCTCCGTCTGCATCTGCACTCGCCTCGCCATCGCCATGGGTCCCCGTCCTCCCGCCCGGTGGACACACCGGTACGCCGTCACCTTAGTTCAACGCGACCGGCCTGTCGAAAAACCGGGAATAATCAAGCAGTGCCAACCTTGCGCCCTTTCCGGGCTGCAGGTCTGCGCCGCAGGAGGTGAAGAGTTGAAATCCTTCTTTTTCTGCTGGCCGGTTTAGGGTAGTATATGGGCCACCACGAACTGGAGAGTCCGATGTCCGTCTCCTCTGAAGAAGTATTTGTCATCAAGGGAAAAAACATGAGCGCCATGCCCGCGGCGCCAGTGCCGGTGTCCACGTCCCTGCGCACCTACGCCGAGACGCTTCAACACCTGTTCACGCGGCATCCGCGGGTCCTGCCCGGGGCCCAGATCCAGCCCGGAACGCTCGACCCGCCGCGCTTCGTGCATGTGCTGGCCCCCTTCATGGTCGGCCCGCAGCGCATCGACCATGTCTTTGTGGACCAGCACGGCGGCCTCACGGTGGTCATGGTGCTGCTCGAGCCGGATCCCGGCGCGGTCCGCTTCATCACGGGGCAGATCATGGAGACGCTCGCGACCTGGTTCAAGACCGTGACCCTGCGCGAACTGCGTTCCCAGATGGAGAACTACTGGGGCTCCACCAACCAGAAGGTCACGCTGATCATCAACGAGCTCTGGCCCGAAGGGCGAACCGAGGAGGCCTTCTGGGAGAACATCCAGTTGCGTTTCGATGCGCATCACCTGCGCTTCGTTATGGCCGCGCCGCAGATCCCCTCCGGGCTGGTCCAGGTGTTCGAGTTCATGAACTCCCAGTTCCTGTCGGTGCAGGCCCTGGGTCTGGAGCTGCGGCTTTACGGTGACGAGGCTTCTTCGATGCTGCTCGTGCCGCGCATCGTGGGCGGCGCCCGTCGACCGGACCGCAAGAACGAGGACCCCGAGCCCTTCATCTGGACGCCGGCCCGCATGGAAAGCGCCATCGCCAACGTTCCGGACCCGCTGCTGGCGCGGAGGCTTCACCAATTGCTTGAAATTTTCGTCGACAAACAACTCTACATGCCCGGCGCCTCGCTGGATCACCCGTTCTTTGGTGTGCGCGGCCTCTCGGGCGAGCGCCTGTTCACGTTCGAACTCTCCGGGAACATCCATCTGTTTTTCCACGAGATCAACCAGCTCGACAGCATCCTCAAGCGCGACGATTTGCTGCTTTCGCTGCGCAACCTGGCCCTGCTGGACGCCGGACTGGAACTGAAGAAGAAACCCATCGCCACCCAGCTTCGACGCAACCTCTTCCAGTTGTCCGAGGTTGAATTCTCTGAATTTCTGTCCACGCTTGGCCGATATACAGGTGGATGAAGGATCTGTAAATGTCCAACCACGACGAAAAGCCCACCTCCGATTTCCCGGAAGAACTCTTGACTCCGGTCCGCCGGCATTCCGAAAGCCAGGCGCTGATCCGTCTTCAGCAGGAGAACACCGGCCCCGTTGACCAGCTCGACGGACCCGAGATCGAGCCGCTGACCCCGCTCTCGAGTCCGAAGCCCCGCGGGCGGTGGGTACCCTGGCTGATCATCGGCCTGCTGCTGGCCCTGGGTGTCGCCATCTGGGTCCGTCACCTGGCCTCGGACAGAGATCCTACCGGAAAACGCGTGTCCAAAGACGCACCTGAAACATCCAACCAAGGAGAATAGTTGATGAAACCCTTGAAAATCCGTTTCATGACCCTTTTCGCGCTGGGCGTTTTCACGTTTTCGACCGTCGGCTGCGGATATGTCCTCTACCCGAACCGCCGCAACGCCAACGCCCGGGGCGGCCAGGTGGACGTGGCCGTGGTGATCATGGATTGCCTATGGCTGATTCCGGGCATCCTCCCGGGTGTTTTCGCCCTGGTATGGGACGGCATCCACGGATCCTGGTATGTGACCGGCGGCGGCGCCCTGATGATACAGAAAACCCAGCCTGGCACCCTGCACATGATCGCGTCGCGCCCGGTGACGCTGCGCGGCGTCAGCGCCCATCCGAACCTGGCGGTGAAGCTGGACGACGCCTCGGGCCGCACCCACCTGCTGACCCCCTCGTCCGACATCCGCGGTGACCTCAGCCTGCGCCTGCCCTCTTCCGTGTCCACGGGCAAGGCCAGCCTGCACATCGCCGCTGACGGCCGCACCTGGAAGACCCTCCCCGTCATCGTCGACTGAGCAAAAACCTCGGAAGCGTTTTGCCACGGAGCACGCGGAGCACGCTGAACCGGGGATCGGAGAGAGAAAGGCCACCAGGAGTCACCTGGGCTCACTCCTTGCCCTTTCATGGATTCCGCGTTGGATCTTCTCTGTTCTTCTATTTGGGGTCAGCCGATGACGTGGAGTTTGAGGGTGTTGGTGCGCCCCGCACCGTCGACCTCGAAGCCCATGGAAATGGCGATGCGATCACCCGAGCGGACCAGGCCGTTCTCGAGGAGCAGGCTCTGGCAGCTCTGCACCATCTCTGCAGGGGTGGACAGTGCAGGACAATACAGCGGCACGACGCCCCATTCCAGGGACATGCAGGCGAGCACCTCCAGTCGCGAGGTGAGCGCCACGACCGGCACCCGCGGATGGAACTTGGCCAGCTCGCGGGCGGTCTCGCCGGTCTGCGAGAACACGGCAATCAACCGGACATCAAGATTGGTGATCGCAGACACGGCGGCGTTGGCGATCGCCTGCGTGAAGGTGGTGGCCGCCTGGAACTGCAGCGGCACCGTCTCGAAGTAACTGTCACCCTCGACCGCGTCGATGATGCGGGCCATCATCTTGACGGCCTCGATGGGGTGCTGGCCCGCCGCCGTCTCCGCAGAAAGCATGACCGCGGACGTCCCGTCGAGCACGGCGTTGGCCACGTCGGAGACCTCGGCCCGCGTGGGCGTGGGATTCTGGATCATGGATTCCAGCATCTGGGTGGCCGTGATCACCGGCTTGGCGCGCAACCGCGACTCGCGAATCAGGCGCTTCTGGATCGCAGGCACATGTTCGAATCCGCGCTCGACCCCCAGATCGCCCCGGGCCACCATGATGCCGTCGGCCACGGACAGGATCCCTTCGAGATTGGTCAGCGCCACCGGACGCTCGATCTTGGCGATGACACCGGTTCGCCCGCAGATCTGCTTGAGCTCCATGACGTCCTCGGGCGTCTGCACAAAGGACAGCGCAAAGAAATCCAGCCCCAGGTCGAGGCCAAAGTACGCGTCCTCACGATCCTTCTCGGTCAGGGCGCACAGGGAGAGGGTCGTGCTGGGGAAGTTCACTCCCTTGTGGCTCTTGAGCCTTCCTCCGGTGACGACCCGGCAGATCAACTTGTCCCGCTCCTTGCGTGTCACCTCGAACGCCAGGTAGCCGTCATCGAGCATGACCGGCTCACCCACCTGCACATCGGTGAAGCACTCCTCGTTGGTGATGCCGATACCGCCGGAATGACCCTCGGGAACCAGGACGACCTCGTCGCCGCTGGACAGGAACAGACCGTCCTTGAGGTCACCGGTGCGGATCTTCGGACCGCAGAGATCGCCAAACACCGCGACATGCTTCTTCTGTCGCAACGCCTCGGCCTTGACGCGGGCGAAGCTCTGCGCGTGTCCCTCGTGGGTTCCATGCGAGAAGTTCAGCCGAACCACGTCCACCCCCGCGGCGATTAGCCTCGCCAGGATGTCGTCGTCGGCAGTGGCCGGACCCAGAGTCGCAACAATCTTTGTCTTGCGCATTTTCCCCTCCGTTTTCCAGTGTTGGCCGGGCATCGGGACAAGCCGACGATCGGAATCAGTTCAGTTCGATTCCGTTTTTCGAGCAGAGGCTCTGGATGGTCTTCTTCTGACCGCTGGCGATCCGCGAATAGGCCCATTTGGCCCAGCCGGTGTTTTTTTCCTTGCAACCGCACAAACCGACGATGAGCACCGCCTTGTTGTTGCGCGTCACCGCGAAGGATTTCTGTGCCAGCTTCACGGCCTTGGAACAATCGGAGTCCTTGGCAGCCCATGCCTGGCTCAGCATCGCGGCGGCTTCCTCGTTTGTGGGCTTGTTCGAGGGCGTCATGTCCGGGGTCATGTCCGGAGTCATGTCCGGGGTCATCGTGGGGGTCATGTCCGGGGTCATGTCCGGGGTCATCGTGGGGGTCATGTCCGGAACCATGTCCGGGACCATGTCCGGGACCATGTCCGGGTCAGGGGTCATGGGATCCACAGGAGGATTCATGGCCACCTGCACGCCACCGGCGGTGCAGGCCTTCTGGTTCTCGGTCAGGACGAACAGGCGATCGGTCGGCAGCACCAGCTCGTTGGCCGTCTTGATCAGGGTCTCGATGTTGGCGCAGTTCTTGGACAGGACATCCTGCTTGGCCTGCGCGACAGCCGACTGGAGGAACGAAGTGCGAACGGTCTCGATCTGCTTCTGCGCGTCGGCGTAGTAGAGGGCGCCCTGCGGGATCGCCAGCATGGCCTGGTAGGCGGCAGTCCACTGCCCCGCGGCCACCTGCGTTCCCACCTGGTCGAGCGCGGCCTTCTGTTCAAGATTCTTCTGCAACTGGGACTTCTCTTCGGTCAGCTTGTCCCGATCACCAGAGGCCAGGTTGCCCTTGGACAAAGCTTCGTCGATCACGCCCAGCGCATCGCTCCACTGTCGGTTCTTCTTGAAGTCCTCAACCTTGGTGAGCACCTGCTCGACGCTGACCGGAGAGACGGTCGCGTTCTTCGTAGTGTCGCTTTTACCACCGAAGATCTTGTCACCGAAGGCCACGAAGCCGATTCCCAGGGCGACCACAAGCACCAGCACGATGATGATGATGCCCTTGTTGCTCTTCTCGCCGCCATCTCCGTAGGTCTCGGCAACAAAGTCGAACTTCTCGCCCGGAGCGACGAAACGCAGGCGGACGTGACCCAGATCCAGGGTGTCACCCTTGCGCAGGGACATATTGTCGTACGGTTCCCCGTTGATCCGGACGCCGTTGGCGCTCTGCATGTCCGTCACGGAGTAGACGCCGTTGGCGAATGTGATTTTCGCATGGTTGCGCGAGATGGACTTGTGGTCGATGACGATGTCATTTTCCGATGTACGCCCGATAATCATGGGCGTACGATCCATGGAATAGAACGTACCGGCCTGGTTGGAGGTGAGCAGCACCAGTTGGGCCACCTCGGCGGCAGGAATCAACTGGGTTCCCTGGTCCATCGCGGAGACCGGGGAGGATTCGACAGCCGAGGGAAGGGCCGGAGAGGACGCGCCAATGACGGGCTGGCCGGAAATCGAGGGTGCCGAAGCCGCCGCGGGGGTCGCCGCCGGCAGGGGGGCACCCATGACAGATTCCAGATCCACCCGTTCCACCGGGACCGTGGCCATCTCCTCGAACGGATCCACCGCACCTTCCTGTTCGTCCAGCTTCAACATCAGGATGTAGTCACCGATGACGATTTTATCGCCCTCGGAGATCGGCAACGGATCCGTGATCCGTTCACCGTTGACCTTCACCCCGTTGTAGCTTCCCAGGTCTTCCAGGAGAATGCCTTCAGGACGTTGAATCAGGCGGGCATGCCGCCGGGAAACGTTCCGCTCCGTCAGGCGAATCGTGTTGCCTTCCTTGCGACCGATAGTCACTTCGTCGCGAAGAAGGCGCACGACCTTCACTTGTTTTTCATCGTCTTCTATGATGAGTTTTAACATCGCCACAATTCGCCTCTTTGAAGAAGCCAAGCTGTTGCCAGCCTATTTCCATCCAATTGGGAAGTCAAGGCATTTTCACGAAAAGTCATGGTTTTTCCGGCAGGTTTCCATCACCGGGACCAGGCTTTGGATCTGTCTGCGCATCCGGAACGAGCCATCGGCCGGCTTCCGATTTCAAATCAGAGTATATTTTCGCGACGCCGGGCTCCATACGCGTCAGTTCTTTTTCATGTGAATGGGCCGTCATCTCGTCGCGCCGGACCCATGGTCCGGTGAAGCCCGCCCTGCCGAGGAGCCACCAGGCCTCAAGGCTGTCGGACACGAGCCGGCGCACGAGATCCCGGCTCACCGCAGGCTTGATGCCCAACCGTAAAAAAAGATCCTCCGCTGCCTGTTCCAGCACCTGGGAGCCGTTGGCTGCCAGCGCGCAGACGGCGTGGAACGCCATGCGGTCCTCCTCCGCGACCGGCACCGCGGTCGCCTGCAGGCGGTCGAGCAACGGAAGGATCCGTTTCAGAAACGGTGCTGAGCCCGTCACAGAGAACAGGCTGCCCGAAAGGCTGGTGCATGACGAGGGAACGGCCCTCGCGGGATGAAGGATCCCCATTCGCTCCCGGGGAATGCCCAGGTGGGCGAACACCTCGGCGGGACGGTGCATGCCTCCGGTGTGCAGGCACAAGGGCGAGGTCGTCCAGAACCCGGGACGGACCTCGGGACGCCAGGAATCCGGGGTGCAGAACAGCAGAAAGTCCACCTCGGGGGCTGCCTCGTAGGCCAGCATCCAATCATCATAGGCTGCCACGTGACGCTGCCGCGCATCGGCGAGCCGTTCCGGGTCCGGGTCGGCACACCACAGCGGCGCTGCGCCGGCGGCACACAGGGTCGTCAGAAGCGAACCTCCGACGCGGCCAAGACCGACGATCGCCGTGCGCGGAGGGGCCGGCTGCGACCTCCCCGGCGATGCGCCATAGAGTTGGGCGGCTAGAATGAAATCGTGGACACGGCGATGCAGGAAGGCGCCGGCATCCTGTCCCTCGGCGAACCGGCGACGGATCTCCGAGGAGGAATAATCGGGGATGCGTACGGCGGCCTCACCGGGTGCCCAGGGGCCCCGGCCCACAAAAAAGAACGGAACCAGCGCGCTCAGGGCTTCGATGCGGTGCCAGCGCGGCAGATCCGGAACCTGATCATCACCCAGCGCGAGGGTGAAGTGGTGATCCGGATGCCGGCGGATCAGTTCCTCGACCGTCTCGATGGTACGCGAGGGGCCGGGCAGCTCGGACTCAACCGTGCAAATCCGCACCTTCGGACCGAAGTCCGAGAGCGCCAGTCGGAGCATCTCGGCGCGCTGCGGAAACGGGGCCATCTCCTTGCCGAACGGATGAACGCTGGCGGGCACCACCCAGACCTCGTCGAAACCCGCGTGCAGAAGGTGCAGCACGACCTGCGCATGGCCTGTGTGCGGTGGATTGAAGCTTCCTCCGAACAGCGCGACGCGGATCGTCATCACAGGCTCTTTTTCTCGAGGAAACCTTCCACCGGACGCGCCCGTGCCGCCTTGAGCGCGGGAAACAGCGTGGCCAGGATGCACAGGATCACGGTGGTCAGGGAGATCATGGCGATGTTGGTGAACTGGATCGACACCGGGAGCCGGTTGATGATGTAGACCTCGGGGTCGAGGGGGAACGAGTAGGCCCGCAGCACGAAACTCATGAGCATGCCGATGCCCTGCCCAAAGACCATGCCCAGCGAGCCGATGATCACGCCGGCGAATATGAACACGCGGGCCACGGCGTGGTCCGAGGCGCCCAGCGCCTTGAGGATCGAGATCTCACGACGCTTGTCGAGCACGAGCATGTACAACGCCGACAGCACGCCGAAGGCGGCCACCGTGATCAGGAAGAACAGCAGCACCCAGATCACGATCTTGTGAAACTGCAGATTCTGGAACACCTGCGGGTTCAGGGCGCTCCAGGTGACCACGCGGATGTTCTGTCCGTTGGACTCGAACCGGCTCTGGAGCCGCGCCGCCACTGCATCGGCGACATCCATGTCCGTCAGGCGCATCTCGATGCCGAACACCGTCTCGCCTGATTCTACGCCAGCTTCTGGTCGTACTCCTCGAAGCCGGCGAAGAAGATGCCGACGACGCAGACGTCGAGATTCTGCACGGTGGGTGCGATCTGGCTGGTGTCCATGGCCATGTTGAACGACGACATCGGGGAGAGCAGCGTCAGCGCGTCGCCCATCTGGACACCCATGCGCCTGGCCAGCCCGGAACCAAGGATGATGCCGGGCCACTTGTGGTCAGGCTGCTTGCAGTAGTCGTCGCCGTTCTTGGGGGCGGCGGTCCTGGCGTCCTCTACGGTCTCCTCGGAGTCGTCCACGATCGCCGAGGCCTCCGCCGGCAGCGGAAACTGGTTGCGCTCCAACTGGAAGATGTTGCCCGCGAGGAGGTGCTGTGGCAGATCCAGCACGCGGGAGGCCAGGTACGGTGAGATCCCCTTGACCAGGACGCCCGAGTGGCGGTCATCCCGTACGATGAGCATCTCGTTGAGATTGAACGGCGCTGCCTCCACCACGTCCCCGTCCTCCCGGGCGATCTGGAGCGTCTTCTCCGGATCCGGGAAGGTCGCGCCCTGCGGCATCAGGAGGATGTGCCCGTTCACGCCCAGAA
Organism: Deltaproteobacteria bacterium HGW-Deltaproteobacteria-22; assembly: GCA_002841825.1. Taxonomy (GTDB): domain Bacteria; phylum Myxococcota_A; class Polyangia; order HGW-17; family HGW-17; genus HGW-17. The sequence goes on from PHAZ01000143.1 coordinate 10,403, forward strand.
TCTTCTCCTTGAACTCGCGCTGGAAACCCGACGAGACGGACCACACCAGCGTCAACACGGTGGTTCCCAGCAGCACGCTGGAGATGGAGATTGTGGTGAACACGGAGAAGAAGTGCAGCAGCAGGAACACGCTGGTGCCCAGCAGACCGAAGCCGAACAGGATCGCGCCGATGAACTGGTACCAGGCGGGTCCGGTGAAAAACAGGACGATGTTCAGCGTTGTGAACAGAAAAAAGGCAATCAGGATTCGATCGTACAGCCGGCTTTGGCGCGGATTGTAGAGATACCGCCAGCTGGTGAAGAGTTCAAACATCAGTCTACCCGCCCGTGCGGCCGATCCGGTGCCACGCGATGCCGCGGGTCGGATGTCTAGACCACAGGATGACCAGCGGCGTCCCGGCCACGTCGGACGCTCGCACCCGCAGCCAGGCGGGTTGTAGCACGACATGCCTCAAATCGCTCAACAAAAACAACTCTCCGGATTCCAGCCGAAAGGCCAGCTCCCGGTATTCCGTGTCAGGGCCGTCCTCCAGGGTGGCGATCCGGTAGGCCTTGCCCCTGGATCCGCGGCGCTCCTCGTAAAAGGTGCAGCGCCGGTGACCGCCGTCGGCCTCCACCCAGACGCAGAACTCGTCGCGGCGCGTCAGGTCAGGAACCGCGTCGGCCCGGTCGGTGCGGTAGGTGATGTGGCCCTTCTCGCTGACCTCGACGATCACCTTCTCTCCGGGGAGCCCGACGACCCGCATGATCCGGGGTCCTGACGCGGTGTTGAATCCGACCAGATCACCGTGGGCGGGCATCCTTCCGATCTGACCGGGCAGCCACGCCCCCCGCCTCACGCCCAGCACGACATCCCCGGGCTGGATAAAGGAGGTCAGCGCAGGTCCCTGCATATCGAAGACGAAGTACGCCTGGCAGAACCAGAGGGCTGGCAGGACCTGAAGTGCCGCAAAGACTGGCAGGATCCTCCACGGATGTCGCAGCGGACGGTTCCTGGCCCGTCCCACGAGCCACGCATCGGCCATGCAGGCGAGCTTGGCCAGCGCGCCGAACCAGAACACCGGAGAGACCGGCGATGGGGAGATGCCGAGCAGGGCCAGCGGGGCCAGAAAGAGAAACGGACCGGCCAACAGACCGGCGAACATCGAGACGAGCAGCAGGTCCATCGACCCGATCCACACCGAGGCCGTGAACAGGCCGCCGCCCAGCGCAGCCCAGCCCAGGCCGCGGGCCCGCTGGCCGGCGATCCATTGTCCCAGGCCGGAAAACAGCAACGACCAACCCGCCGCAACCCAGGCGCTGCGGGAGGAACCGTAGCGGTGGATCAACATCCCGGCCCTCGAGGCCAGGCGGAAGTTCATCCCCCATGGAGCTTGAAGTTTCATGAAATCAGTCCAGATGGAATTCGGATTTCAGCAGGGTCTCACCCTTGGAGGTGATGTGATATTCCTTGGCACCCTTGCGGCTCTCGGCACGATCGCGGACCTTGATCAACCCCTGATCCATCCCCTTCTGCTGAATCACCTTGCGGACGTTCTGCGGAAGAACATGATAGCCGACCAGGTCGCCCATTTCGGAAATCTCCTGAGGGGACAACCATTTTCTGTCGGAAATCACCATCAGGTACAGCACCTTCAGGAACTGGTTGCGCGAGAACAGTTGGGTGAGCATCTCGTCGGGAAGCGCCTCGAGTTGATCCCGCAGCACGGAGTTTTCACCATGGGCAGGAGCTTGTTTCTCGGCCTTGGCGGACTTCTCGGCCTTGGCGGGCTTCTCGGCCTTGGCGGGCTTTTCGGCCGCGCCGGGCGCAGGAGCAGGCTTGTCCTCCACCACGGGGGCGGCTTCGGCCGGCTGGCAGCAGCAGGGTGTCCCCTCCGGAGGTGTCTGGAAGCTACCGATCAGCGGCTCCAGTTTTTCCTTGATTCCGGGCACGTATTTTTCGGCCAGGTCAAGAAACTCCACTGCCTTTTCAGTCAGTTTCACGGCGACACGACATCCGGTTTCCAGTCCTTTTTCCAAAGCCTTGTCCCGCATTTCCATCCATTGATTCATGCTCGGAAAGTTTTCCATCATGGAGATACCTGCCCTTCCTGTAAGTCAGACAAGAATAAACACATTTGCCGCATGGCGTCAACTGTCGAAAACGCGCTTTTTGTCAATGAAAAACGGACCATGGGACTTCCGTTCCGCGTCAACTTCGATCGGCTTGTCTGCGATCAGCGGGAAACCGAGAATTCACATGAGACCACCGCCTTCACCGTCTTCTCGATAGTCGAGGTGTCATAGGAACCGTAGTCGCTGACCTCGGTGCTGTTGGGTGCGGTGATCTGGAAGACGCCCTGGGTGGCCGAAACCAGGGCTCCCACTGCGGTGTTGGTGTTCTCGGCCAGGGCCCTGGCCCGCTCCAGCGCGTTGCGCATCGAGCGACCAAGCAGGTCCATCTTCATTTTTTCAATGCCCGTAAAGGTATACTGCGCCGGGAACGCACGAAACTCAATGCCGTGTTTAATCAATTCAGGGGACTGCCGGGCGATCTGATCGATCTTGTTCACCTCACGGGACTGGATCTCGACGGCCTGCCGCAGCACGTAAGCCTCGACCATGGACGTGGGATTCCCGTGCTCGTCGAGTTTTTTCTCGGTCTCCATCTGAACCGGATGGAAGACCACCTTCGTCTCGGGGGAGAAGCCGTACTGCTTGATCATGTCGTTGACGAGCATGCGACGGCTCTCAAGGGCGAGATAGCCTTCCTTGGGATCGAGCGCGCGGACGACCCACTCGCCCCGCCAGGCGCCCTGGTCGGAGATCACGGAGGCCTCGGCGGTCCCCTTGACGCGGATCACACGCTGGTGCTTCATCCCCAGCAGTGCGTTGCCGATGAAAATCGAGGACACGATCAACCCCGTCGCGAGGCAGATGCCAAGCACGATCAGGCCGATTTTTCCATCCAGTCGGGACTCGCTCATAGGGACCCTCCGTCGGCCGCCGTCACGGGAGGCTGACCGGCTGAACTATACTATAAACTTGTTCCTGGACGGCAACTTTTTTCAGAAGGAGGATGGTCGCGACAGAATCAGGGAAGGGGCTCCGTGGGCGGAACCGGTGGCACCGGCGGCTTCGGCAGAACCGGATTGCGATCGTCGCGCATCGGCATCGGCTTGACCGGGGGCATCGGACGCATCTCGATGGGGCGGTTCACCGGATCCATGATCGGCTCCATCACCGGCTCCATCGGCGGTGGGGGCGGCGCCAGCCTCTCCTCAGGGATGGCGACCGGCGGCTGATCCCGGACCTCCATCGGAGGGGGAACCGGATCCATGGGAGGCTCCATCTCCGGCTCCAGCGGCGACGGCGGGTTGTTCCGGACATCAATGGGCGGTTTCTCCATGGGTTTGTCCGGAGGCGGCTTGTCACAGCCGGTCATGGCCATGAGCCCGGCCATGGCGACGCCGGCCACACCCGCTGCACGGGCGACTCCGCCATGGGAGGCCTCCCCGGGGGCCACATAGAACTCCGGATCGTGGGAGGCGGCGGTGAAGCCATGAACGTGCAGCCGCAGCCGTCTTTCACCCAGGGTGATCTCGTCCCCGTCGAGCAGGACCACGGGCTTGAGTTCCTCCACATCGACAAAGCGGCCGCCGCGATGCACACGGGCAACGCCAGGAGCGGCCTTCTCCCGATAGCAAACCAGCTTCTCATCCTGGCTGACAACCAGCCGGACGGCGGCTGGGGCGCCATCCTCCTTCCAGACCACGACACCCTCCGGTGACAGCGTCAACCCGGGCTGCAGGCCCGTCAGCGCGCAGCAGCGCAGGTAACGCAGATCCTCCGATGCGGGCCGGCAATCCTCGATACACAATGCAATGATCCTGGACATGGTGACACCTCTTTTCAGTTGGCGACGTCAGGCGGGCGGACCCGCATCTCGATGGGCTCCGATTTCTTGTCGGGCTCGGTCACCGGCGGGTCCGGGATGACGACGGGCTGCGGCTGGGCACCCCGGGCCTCGGGCTGCTCGTTCACGGGCTGCTCGCGCGGACAGCCTGCGCCCGTCAGCGCGGTCACGGCGATGATGCCGGCGGCAGCCAGGCGGGCCAGCGTGTGCCGGGCAGGCTCGTTGGACTGTAGGTACGTCGGCTCGGCTGCACGGGCTGCGGCGCCATGGATGTGCACCCGGTAGCACCGGCCGGGATGGGCGACGTAATCACCATCCATGAGTATCACCGGCTTCCCGGGCTCCAGATCAACTCGTCGTCCGGCACGGCTGACCCGTGCTCCGTCCGGCATCGGGGCGTCCCGGATCACGCCCAGGCGATCGTCCCCGGTGACGAAGATGCGGCACCAGGCGGCACCCTCTTTCCCGGCGGCCTCCTCCTGCCACATGACGCGGCCGTCCTGCGCCAGCAGCAGACGGAAGTCGGGGCCGGATCCGGCCACACACTGCAGAAAACGCAGGCTCTCGTGAGGTGAATAACAGTCTTCGAGACAGATGGCGATGGGCTGGGGCATGGTCAGACTCCTGCTCAGGTTCCGGGGGGTTTGGGCGGCGGCACCGGCTTGCGCGGGGCTGGGACCGAGGGAGGCACCGGACGCACCTCGATGGGCTTCATGGCATTGTTGCCGTCTTCGCCGGGGGGGACGCCGGCATCGGATTTGTCGGATGGCGGCACCGGTTTGGCCGGCGGCCCGGGGTCCTTCGGTGTCATGACCTCGGACGGCTCATCGAGCTCCTCCAGATCATCCGGGGGGGGCGATTCAGGTTCCCCCTTGCGCACGGGCTCCACCGACGGCGGCTCGGCGCGGACCTCCACGGGTTTGGTCCCCTCGGCCGGCGGACGGCTGCAGGCAGGCACCACGACCGTCCCCAGCACGAGCGCGCCGGCCACGGCAAAGCGCGCCCAGGTGGAGGAGGCGGGTTCCTCGAAGTCCAGGAACCGCGGACCGGTCACCTCGGAGGCCTCCCCGTGGACATGGATGCGGTAGCAGTGCCCGGGAAGCAGCAGGTAATCTCCCGAGATCACCACCACGGGCTTGTTCTCCTCCAGCGTGACCTCGCGGCCGGCACGGTGGATGCGCGCCCCCGCCGGTGCCCCGGGCGGCCGGAAGCAGATCAGTTTCTCGTCGGAGGACACCCAGATCTCGCACAGCGAGGGTCCGTCGGATTTCCAGACGACCTCGCCACCCGGGGTGACCGCCAGGCCGGGATCGACGCCGGTGATGGCGCAGCAGCGCAGATAGCGGAGGCTCTCGTGCGGCGGGTAGCAGTTCTCGATGCAGATCGCAAGGGGTCGTGGCATGTGTGTACCTATGGGTAGTTCGGGTCGGGTGCGATCACGGGCGGCTCATCCCGGACGTCGATCGGATCGACCTTCTGTTGAGGTTCCTTTCCCGCCGGCGGCTCCGGACGCGGCGGCTGCGGCCGGTCAGGGGTCACTTCGGGCTTCTCGTTGACATTGGACTCACGCGGCGTGCATCCCAGCGAACCGGCCATGCTGGTGACCGCGACCAGCCCGGCGGCGGCCAGACGGGCCAGGGTGGAGGATGCCGGCTCCTTCGCATGCAGGTAGGAAGGCTCCGACGCGCGGGCCGCTTCGCCGTGGACATGGATCTGGTAGCATCGGCCCGGCACGGCCAGGAAGTCTCCGTCGCAGAGGATGACCGGCTTCCCGGTCGACAGATCCACGAAGCGGCCGCCGCGATGAACCCGGGCCCCGGCAAGCATCCCCCCGGTGGCCAGGGCGGCGAGCCGGTCGTCGCCGGTCACGCGCAACTGGCAGTACGCCGGTGCACTGCCGTCATTGCCGACCACCCCGTCCTCCCCGACGAAGAGCCCCTCCCCTTTCAGCGCCGTACACTGCAGAAAGCGCAGGCTCTCATGCACGGGATAGCAGTCCTCCAGACAGATGGCGATGATTCTTTCCCGCATCGGCTACTCCTCTTTGTGCACACTCCGACCGGTGTATGGCACGGGTTTATACGGCGGCAGATCACGAACCTCGACGGGCGGGGAACTCTTCTTGCCCTTTTCCATGGCCTCGTTCTCGGGCGGGGCAGGCGGAACCGGCGGTGGGGGCGCGTCAGGACCGCGATCCGGGGCCGCCGTCGATGCCTCAGGCAGGGTGGGGTTCTCCCGGGTGCCGGCACAGCCGGCCGCCAGGGCCAGCCCGGCCAGGACGGCGGCCGTCCGCACGAAAAAGGGAGAAGAAGCAGGCGCGGCGTCTTCGACCAGACCATGCAGATGCACCCGCCATCGCGCACCGGAGAGGTCCACCTCGTCCTGGTCGATCAGAATCACGGGCCGTCCTTCCGGGCATACCAGGACCCGCCCTCCGCGCTTGACCACGGGCATCGGATGAAAGCCGGCATCGACGAACAGCGCCAGCCGCCCGTCATCGGTCGTGCCCAGGTGAGCCGACGGTCCCCGGGCGGCCTTCCATCGAACCTCGGCAGCCGGTGTGATCGAGAGTCCGGAGGTCCCCGAGGGCATGGCCATGCAGGCCTGGAAACGGGACCCGCCTTCGGTACTATTCAGGTTTTCCAGACAGATCGCCAACCGCATGAATGTCTCCTCAGAGATCGACACAGTGCCTGGAGATCCCACGCGGACGAACCTCCACGGGGGCCTCGATGCCTCGGCGGTGCGCCTCGGCCAGCAGGTGGTGAATCGGCCAGTCCAGGGCGGTGACCCAGTCATCGGCGAGCAGCTCGCTGATCACGCGTACCCGCCAGGTGTCGCACAGCGGCAGATCGCCTTCGGTCGTGTAGAGATAGTTGTCGGACCGGCATCCGGCGCCGCACAGCGTTGCCAGCGTGCATTCGCGACAGAGCGGCAACTCGGCCGCCGGATGTGGATTCGAGCGGACCTTCTTCAGCGCCGCCTCGAAGCCCTCGACGCGCAGGTGCCCCACCTTCTCCTCCATCTTGAAGCATGGGAAGAGCGACCCGTCAGAGCGCAGATGGAGGTGGTGTCCGAGCGCGCAGCCGCATCCCTCACGCCGGTGTGCCAGCGGGCTGGGCTGCACCGCGGTGATGGTCTCCCCGGCCTCGAACGCGATGCGATCCAGCGCCTTCTCGAGCTCGTAGCGTGAGGGAAACACATGCTCACCGCTCTCGCGGCCGGACAGGTAGGCGATGCCCAGGGCGATCTTGATGCCCGGCGGCAGACGTTTTCGCAGGGCGTGAAACTCGCCGGCGACGTCGTCGACATGCTGGGGAAACAGCATCAGGTCGATCACGGCCTCGCCCCCGGCTGCGTACAGGTTGGAGATGGCCGAGACGGCTGTCTCGAACCGGCTGGTGCCGGAAAACGAGTCGCAGGTCTCGGCGGTGGGTCCGGCCAGGCTGATGCGCACCTGGGCCCCCCGCTTCACGAGCCCGGCCACCCTCCCGGCGAGGACGGGATCGGCCATGGGCATGCCGTTGGTGAACAGCGTCAGGTCCAGGTCCCGTTCGAGGATGCGCGAGGCGGCGTCGACCGCCCAGGGGACCAGCAAAGGTTCGCCGCCCAGGATTGCGACCCGTCCCCGCCGGCCCAGCAGGGCCGGAATCCGGTCGATCACGTCGCACACCTCCTCGTAGGTCATCTCGTCGGTCCGGGCCGTGCCCGAGTTGGTGCAGCAGTAGGTGCACAGCAGGTTGCACGCGTTGGTGATCTGCAACTGGACAGACGGCGGATCGTCCTTCTCGGGCCTGGGGGCATCGAAGAACCCGTGCTTGCGGAGGTCGAGCACCAGCTCCGGATCCAGCGCATCCACGGACGTCCGGCCGGACATCACTTCCTCCACGGCAGGCACGCTCCCGGCGGGCACACGGCAGAACACGGCGTGGGAACGGGAGACCAGGAGTCCTCCCTGGAAAAGGGGCAGCAGGACGCAGTCCTGCGGAAGGGCGACGGCTTCAGTCAACTGCATCAACATCTCCTTCGGTTGCATGGTTGGCAACGGCATGCCGGACGGATTATATGGAAAAATGATAAATTTGGGGAGAGTTTTTTATCGGGTAGCCGGGGGCGGGATCCTGCGCAACAGGAGGACAGCCTCCGGATCCTTCTCGGACGCCAGCGGCGCGAGATGGGTGGCGACGATCCGCGCCAGCCGCCGGGGCGTCAGCGCCACCGAGACGGCGAGCTTCTGCGTCAGTTCGTGCGTGGCCCGCTTCAGGTTGGCGGGATCGGCGTAAAACTGCCTGACTGCGGGTCGGGTCAGCGGCACCGCCGAGGTCTTTCCGCGGACGACCAGAGCCACGGCCGCCGAGCGGAACAGATCCCCGAAGGTGATCGCCCCAGGCGTGCGTCGCGTCGTGCGGGCTGCGCCTTCCTCGGTCAGCAGGCTGGCGGGGAGTCCCAGGACCTCAAAGCACAGCCCCTTGAACACGCTCAACTCTTCGAGCAGTTCGGTGATCAGGGCGATCTGCTCGAGCTCCGATGCGGCCACGGCCCGCCCCCCGCCGCCGAGGCCGGGGTCGAGCTTGGGATGCCGCTCCAGTTGGGCCGCGAAGAAGGCGGACCAGGGACCCTCGAGCAGCGTCGAGGTACCCGGAGAAAGCGAGACCACGCCTGTGCGCATCAGGGTCGCAGCCAGGATCGAGGTCTGCTTCTGCAGGAAATATCCGCACTGGAACAGGTGGGAGACGTGAAGGCTCCGCAGGATGTCCACCCCCGGGACCTTGCGATGGCGCACAAAATACGACAATCCGAGGTTCACGCCGGCCCTGGCACGATCCAGCACATCGCTCATGCTCGTCTCATCGGCGATGTCAACACCGTCGGCGGCCGTCATCCGGTTGCACAGCAGGGCAAAGTTGCTCCGGACGGCGTCCTGCTCGCCTTCGGTGAGCCCTTCGAGGGAGGCGGCGAACACGTCACGCGGCGCCGGCCCCGGGGTTGCCGGTAAAAACGACCGGACCACGGGAGGCTCCAGCGGGGCGCTCAGGCGATCGATGGAGATGCGGGCGGGATCCACGGGAGTGTAGACCGCCTGGGCCGAGTGGGAGTCCCAGAAGCCCTCGTCCCGGATCCGGCCGTTGCGCAGGCGGTAGCTCTCCTCCTCGAGGGCGGTGGGGAACTCCATGATCGTCGCCAGCAGCAGCTGCTGGATGCCCGTGGCATCGGTCTCGTACCACCTGTCGATGAACCGGATGATCGTGTTCCAGGCGTCCTCGGGCGTCCC
>PHAZ01000144.1 GCA_002841825.1 Deltaproteobacteria bacterium HGW-Deltaproteobacteria-22
ATTTCATCAACGAATTTCATAGACAGCGATTATACCATTAACTCCGCCAACAATCTACTGCAACAAATTTTAAAATCTCACAGCTATTGTAATGTGGCCGAGTGTAATTTACAATCGGAGAAGCAGCACAAAGAAGCAGCATATAATATTGTCAGTGAGGGTTACTTATGAAAGCCATTTTTGAAAGCACCGGAACATCGGAAGGACGTGCACAGGCAGTTGAAAGCCTTTTAAAAGAAGAAGAGCCGGCCGGCCTGATGATCCTGGCCGCCTGCCCCGGCGGCGTCAGTGCAGGCCTCGTCACCCAGCTGGCCCGCGGCGAGACGGCGCTGTCGATCTGGTAAGGTCGCGGCTCGATGGGGATCCGCCCCAGGCTCAGCAGCTGGATGCGATCCGCGGTGGGGGCGCTGACGAGAAAGCTTGCCAGCCGTCGCTCGAAGCCGTCGGACGGGATCAGTTTCTGTCGCTTGAGCAGGGCCGTGTGCCGCAAATTCTCGGGGATCTCCCACGAGATCGGCGGCGCCCCGTCCGGGGTCTCGATCAGGGGGATGATCGCCGGTTCGGGTGCCTCGGGGGACAGCCCGGGAGCACTGCTCCGGGATCCATGGGCTCCGGCGCCGCAGCGCATGCAGTAAGGCGCGCCGGTGATGGTGGGTTTTTCGCACCGGACGCAGAGCCGGTAGGGAAGGTGATGTCGATTCAGGAGTGCCTCGTCCATGGCGGCACTATAGCGGTTTTTCACGGGAAGCGACAGGGGGAGTTAGTCGTATATGGCCACACAGCAGCCGAACTGGCAGGAGTAGGTGGTCGCGCCGAGGCTGGGGCAATCGGCGGAGGTGGCGCAGACCTGGAGGCCGTCGGGGCAGGAGACCTCGGTGCAATGCGCCGGAAGATCCAGCTCCGTCATGCCCGGGCACAGTTCGCACAGGTCGGGATCACAGGGGCGTGAGCACTGCGGGTGCAGCGTGCAGGTCGGGCACTTGGTCGGGTCGTTGTAGGTCTCCTGCGAGCACAGCGGGAAGTTGTTCTTCGTGCTCAGCAGGATGTCATGGCACTCGAAGCCGACGCAGATGGTGCAGCAGCCGAAGCAGTCGCAGCCCGGCGGCGTGGACGGCAGGCAGTTGTCGATGCAGGTCTGGGGCTCGAGCTCGTCGCACTTGTTCTCCCAGTTGCCCCAGAACCACTTGTCCAGGGTGTTGTTGGAAATGCCGAAGATCGTCTCGAGGGTGTTGCAGTCCACGTCGAGCAGGCAGCAGGCATGGGTCTCGCAGGTGTCGTTGCCCGAGCCGCTGTCGCCGTCGTAGAAGCAGTCGAGCAGGTTGATGGCGTTGTTGTCGGCGGGATTGCCGGACTCGAACTCGCCTTCGAGGTCGTCCGTGGCCCGCAGGCACTCCGGATCCCAGCCGTCGACATAACCGTCGGCGTCATTGTCGATGCAGTCGGAGCACTCCGTGCCCAGGACAGTGTCCGGAACGCAGGGTGCGTCGACGAGGAGTCCGCCGGCCTGGAGAATGTCGTAGACGTCGTTGCCGAGCTTGTCGCAATAGCGATAACTGTAGCCGCCGTCCATGGTCACGCGGAAGGTGAAGTGGTACGACCCGGCCGCCGCGGGCGTCAGCGTCTCCCGGTAAAGATCATAAATGGTGGAGTCGCCGGCATAGGCGGCGGTCTTCCAGGTCCAGGAGGACAGGCTCGGATGCGTGGATCGCGGGCCGTAGCCCAGGCCGACGGCGAGGTTGACTCCCTGGCCGGCGGCGTCGGTGATGCCCGCGGCGTAGAACTGGGCGTTGAGCTGGGCCGTGGTGGATCCGACAGGGATGTGCTGGACCGTGGGCGCCAGCAGCTGGCAGGAGTCCACGGTGCAGGCGTCGTTGTCGATGTCGGGAGTGCCCCGGTCGGCGGCGTTGTACAGCGATTTGGCCCGGCACCAGGACAGGAAGTTGTCATTGATGGTCATCGGGTCGGCGGCCGCGACCACGCCCGGGGAGAGCGTCATGGACCGGCCGATGCCGTGCCGCCAGGTGGCGTCCCAGGCCACGGCGTCGAGCAGGACATCGGGGGTCCCCGGCAGGTACAGTTCGATCTCGCTGGCGGTGGTGGTCAGCACCGGCATGGAGGCCAGCACCAGATCGGGCGTCAGTCCGCCGTTGTCTGCGGGATTGGCCTCACGGGCCACGAGCAGCCGGGTCCCCGGATCCAGCAGGATCAGCGGAGAGGCGGGCGGGATGAACGTGACGCCGTCGACGACGATTTCGATGTTGTTGATCGCGACCTTCACGGGGGCGCGGTTGAGGACCTCGAAGTACTGGCCCCGGGCTGCGGTGACGGCCGTCGGCTGGATCATGATTTCGGAGATCAGGAGGTCCCCTGCGATGGCCTCACGTCCGACGACGCACACCCCGGTGCCCGGATCCTCGATGGTTCCGGTGACGCAGGCGCAATAGGCGTCCACGGTGTCGCCTTCGTCCTCGCACTGCTTGTTGGTGCCGCAGGTGCCGGCGTCGATGACGGTGTCGCAGTCATTGTCGGCCAGATCACACAGTTCCATCGCGCCGGGGTAGGTCAACGGGCTGAGATCGTTGCAGTCGGTGTTGTCTGTGACGTAGCCAGCCGGGAGGGAGCAGGCAACCATGGAGTTGGAGGCATCCCCGTAGGTGTCGCTGTCGAAGTCGCGGTAGTAGGTCGTGCCGCCGGAGACAGGATTCACGTCGACGGTGCCCTCGCAGTCGTTGTCGAGGCCGTCGCAGACCTCGGGATTTCCGGGGAAGACCGAGTCATGGGAGTCATCGCAGTCGTCGCCGTTGTCCACGGTTCCTTCAGGCGCACCGCAGGCAAAACTGATCACGCCCGGGTCACCGAAGCCGTCATTGTCGGCATCGGCATAGAACGCCAGCAGGACCCCCTCGTCGGTCTGGGAGTTGCAGTTGTTGTCCTTGCCGTCGCAGATCTCGGGGTTGCCGGGGAAGACCATGTTGTCATCGTCGTCGCAGTCGCCGGCGATGTTCACGTAGCCCACGGGAAGGCTGCAGGCCCAGATGATGTCGGTGCTCGAGCCGATGCCGTCGCTGTCGCTGTCGTGGTAGTAACGGGTCGCCACACCCTCGTCGACCAGGGTGTCACAGTCGTTGTCGAGGGTGTCGCAGATCTCGGGGTTGCCGGGGAAGCGCGCGTTGGTGGTGTCGTCGCAGTCGGTGGCGTCGGCCACGTAGCCGGCCGGGGCCGAGCAACCCGTGGTTGTGACCGCCGCGTTGCCGAAGTTGTCCGAGTCGGCGTCACGGTAGTAGGTGTTCTGGACGCCCTCGTCGACCAGGGTGTCGCAGTCGTTGTCGAGGGTGTCGCAGACCTCGGGGTTTCCGGGGAAGCGTGCGTTGGTGGTGTCGTCGCAGTCGGTGGCGTCGGCCACGTATCCCGGAGGGGCCGCGCAGCCCTGGGCGGTGTCGCCGCTGTCGCCGTAGTGGTCTCCGTCGGCGTCACGATAATAGGTGTTCAGGGCATTGCCGTCGTCCACGATCGTGTTGCAGTCGTTGTCGAGGCCGTCGCAGATCTCGGGGTTGCCGGGAAACTTCGCGTCGGAGGTGTCGTCGCAGTCGGTGTCATCGGAGACGTAGCCCTCGGGCTGGGTGCAGGCCGAAATCGTGGTGTCGGGGTCCCCGAAGGAGTCGCTGTCGGCGTCGCGGTGGTACGTGTTCTGCGGGAGGCCCTCGTCGATGCCGCCGACGCAGTTGTTGTCGATGCCGTCGCAGATCTCCGTCACACCAGGGTGAACGGCGTTGTCGCCGTCGTCGCAGTCGTCGCTGTTGGTCACGCGACCCACGGGCTGCTCGCAGGCCTGGATCGACAGATCGGGATCACCGTAGCCGTCCTGGTCGGCGTCGAGATAGTACGAGGTGCCGACACCCTCGTCGACCAGGGTGTTGCAGTTGTTGTCGATGCCGTCGCAGATCTCGGCATTGCCCGGATTCAACGCATCCGTGGTGTCGTCGCAGTCGGTGTCGTCGGCCACATAGCCGGCCGGCGGCGTGCAGCCCTCGACGGGGATCTCGGCATCGCCGTAGCCATCATCGTCGGCGTCGCGGTAATAGGTGTTGACCGCATCCTCGTCGATGGCGTCGTCGCAATCGTTGTCGAGGCCGTCGCAGGTGATCTCCTCGGCCTCGTAGTTGGCCAGGGTCGCGTAGTCGGGCTCGGCCCAGTCCCAGACGCCACCGGTCTCGACGCAACGCTTGGTCGCGCCGCTGCAGACGCCGTCCTGTTGATCGGCCAGCGGGGCTTCGCCAATACACTGATTGTTATTGGCGTTGTTAATGTTATTAACATTCCCTGCATTTGTATTATTTATTTTATTGCTACTACTGTGGTCGCAGGAGGCCAGAAAAAAGACAACAACAATAAAAATGTAATATTTGAACATGGCATACTCCGTGGATTCGAAAGATACAACTAACAGAACTAAAATAGTATAGTCCCTGCACTTCCCGTTTTCCACAATAAATGTGCCGTTGCGAATGCCCGACATGCTCCCTGGGAATAAGGTCAACCCCAAAAACGGTTACCTGAGCCGGAAAAAGCGGTTGCCACTTTTTCCACGATGATTATAACGAACGGACCTGCCCGGCGGACCGGCTTCCCGAAATACGACCCCGGAACGCTTTCAGAAGACGGAGTGAAAACATGACGTACGATATTCGCATGGTGAGTGATCTGGTCAAGCAGGAGAGTGCTTTCGTAGACAACCTGATGTCGGAGATCGGCAAGGTCATCGTGGGTCAGACCTACATGGTCGAGCGACTGCTGATCGGCCTGTTCACCGGGGGGCACGTGCTCGTCGAGGGCGTCCCCGGCCTGGCCAAGACGCTGACGATCTCCACGTTGTCCTCGGCGCTGGAGCTGGCGTTTCACCGCATCCAGTTCACGCCCGACCTGCTGCCCGCGGACATCATCGGCACCGTGATCTACACCCCGCAGACCGGCGCCTTCACCGCCAAGAAAGGTCCCGTGTTCGCCAACCTCATTCTGGCCGACGAGATCAACCGCGCCCCGGCCAAGGTCCAGAGCGCGCTGCTCGAGGCCATGCAGGAGCGGCAGGTCACCATCGGCGACGTCACGCATCCGCTGCCGTCGCCGTTTTTGGTCATGGCCACCCAGAACCCCATCGAGCAGGAGGGCACCTATCCGCTGCCCGAAGCCCAGCTCGACCGGTTCATGCTCATGCTCAAGGTGGGTTATCCCTCCCGCGAGGAGGAGCGCATCATCATGGAGCGCATGACCTCGGGGGTCGTCCCCCAGATCAAGGCCGTCGTCACGCCGGAGGCGCTTCTGCAGGCCCGCGAGGTCATCGAGCAGATCTACGTCGACGACAAGCTCAAGGACTACATCACCGACGTGGTGTTCGCCACCCGCGAGCCGGCCAAGTACGGCCTGGCCGAACTGACCGACTTCCTTGAATACGGCGCCTCTCCGCGTGCATCCATCGCCCTGCTCAAGGCAGCCCGGGCCCATGCGTTCCTGAGGCACCGCGGGTTCGTGCGCCCCGAGGACATCAAGGCCATCGGCCACGACGTGCTGCGGCACCGGCTGGTCCTGTCCTATGAGGCCGAAGCCGAGGAGTTCACGTCCGAGGACGCCATCTCCCGGATTTTCGACCATATCGAGATTCCCTAAACCTCATGCGCGCGGAGATCGTGGACCTATGATACCCCGGGAACTGATCCGCAAGGTACGCAAGATCGAGATCAAGACGAGCCGGCTCGTGAACGACATGCTGGCCGGGCAGTACCAGAGCGTCTTCAAGGGCCGCGGCATGGCGTTTGACGAGGTCCGGCAGTACCTGCCAGGCGATGACATCCGCCTGATCGACTGGAACGTCTCGGCCCGCACCAACGACACGTTCGTCAAGTTGTTCGTCGAGGAGCGCGAGCTGACGCTGATGCTCCTCGTCGACATGAGCGCCTCGGGTTTGTTCGGCACGGTGGACCAGGCCAAGCGGGATCTGGTCGCAGAGCTCGCGGCTCTGCTGGCCTTCTCGGCGATCAAGAACAACGATCGCGTCGGCCTGATCATCTTCACCGACCAGGTCGAGAAGTTCGTGCCGCCCAAGAAGGGCCGCAAACATGTGCTGCGCGTGGTGACCGAGATCCTGAACTACCGGCCCCAGCACACGCGCTCGGACATCAATCCGGCGCTCACCTTCCTCGGGCACATCGCCAAGCGGCGGGCCGTCGCCTTCTGCATCAGCGACTTTCTGGTGCCCGAGTACGAGCACAACCTCAAGGTCGCCGGCAAGCGGCACGACCTGATCCCGGTGACCGTGCTGGATCGCCGTGAGGAGGATCTCGAGCCGGTCGGACTCGTCGAGTTCGAGGACCTGGAGACCGGCGAGCGCCGCGTGGTGGATCTGAACCCCCGCACCGTCCGCGCCTTCTCCCTGCGGGCCCGCGCCCGTCGCGAGGTGCGCGACGCCCTGTTCCGGCGCCTGAAGATCGACGCGATCACCCTCACGACGGGCTCGGACTACGTGCCGGGCCTGATGCAGTTCTTCCGTCGCAGGGAGAGGAGGCTGCGAGGATGATCCGGCTGTCGTTCCTCCTCATCCTGCTTCTGTCCTGGCCCGCCCTCGGACAGAACGTGTTGCTTCCGGATCCGGCCGGCACGCCCACGATGCCGCCCACGGTCTCCCTTTCGCCACTGCCTCCGGGTGTCGCCGTATCCCCCGCTCCGCTGCGACAGGTCGACCCGGCCCAGGTGGTGGCAGTGGATCCGGTTGCCGGAGTGCCCGCCCGCTCCGGGGACGAGCCGGTCGTGCTCATCGATCTGGCCGACGCCCCGAAGGAGATCTACATCGGGCAGTCATTCTTCGTCGAGATCACGGTCACGTCCCGGCCCGGCGTGCAGATCAACCTGCCCTCCAAGATCGATCCGGGGCCGCGCTTCACCCTCGAAGGGGAGCCCTCCGAGGTGGCGACGGTCACCTTCGACTCGGGCAACCTGATGCGGAAGTACCGCCTCAAGCTGGTCTCGTGGACCACCGACCGCCTGCTTGACCGCCGCATGGAGCGTGTGCGGGCCCGTCTGCAGAGGCACGAGCAGGACCTCAACGAGCAGAAGACCAAGCAGACCGAGGCGCGCCTGGCCAACCAGGACACCAAGGCCATTGATGAACTGATCGCCAAGTATCAGATCCGGGTGGATGCGGATCTGCAGGAACTCCACGCCATCGAGAGCGAGTACGAGGTCCGGCCCGTGCCGATCACCTACCGGCGGAACGACGGCTCCATGGGCGTCGTCCCCAGCCACGAACCGGGCAAGGGGCCGAGGATCCTGATCTCCTCGCGCCTGGCCAACGAGCCCAATCCCAGTCTCAAGGAGCCCGGAAGCGGGGAGAACGTCAAGGCCGGTGGTCCCTTCTGGGAGCCGTTCAGCCTGTACGAGGAAAACACGACGCTCAAGAACGTGCTGCTGGGCGTGCTCATCGGCCTGGCGGTCATGGCCCTGCTGGTGCCGCTTGGGCTGTGGTTGCGGAAAAAATGGCGACGTGCGCCTCCTCTGGCGCCTCCGCGCCCGGCCCACGTGCTGGCGTTCGAGCGTCTCGAGGCCCTCCGGCAGCGGGGAATCCCGGCCGAGACGGCCGAGGCCCAGGCGTTCGCGTTCGAGTTGTCCGAGATCCTGCGTGAGTACTTCGGCAACCGGTATCATTTCTATTCTCTCGAGATGACGATCACCGAGCTGCTGGCCGAGTTGAAGCAGATCAATCCCGCCGGACTGACGGCGTCCGAACTCGAGGATTTCTTCGAGTTCCTGGACATGGTCAAGTTCGCCAAGATGCCCCTGGACGCACCCGACGCGGCCTCCCGCCTCGAGACGGGCGTGGATTTCGTGCGCAAGACCCTTGTGGTCCTGCTCGAACCTGCGCCGGCCTCCTCCCCCGGGGAGCCAGGCGGCGAGATGTCCCTTGCGGCCGGAGCTCGGCCCGAGGTGGATCCGGTGGACCACCAGCCCAAGCCGGAGTCCGTCGAGGCCGAGCCGGTCGATCCGTATGCGCCGCCGGCCGGCGAGAGCATGGATTCGATGCATCGACGGCTGCTGCTGGAGAAAACGCGGGATCCTGGTCCGGAGTCACCGCAAGGAGGCGATCATGAGGCGTCGTGATCAGATCGCTTTGAAGAAGGGGCCGATCTCGGGTCTGGCCGAGGAAGTCGGCGTGCCGCAGAAGCACGGTCTGGGCGCGGTGCGCGAGAGTCTCTGGCCATGGATCCTATGGACGGTGGTCATGGCCGTGGTCGCCTGGGGGATCGCCGCCTCCCTGCAGAGGTTCCACCGACCGGTGGAGCTGGGATCGCGCTGGGTGCTGTGGTTCCTGCTGGTGCTTCCGGTGCTGGCTTTCTACGCCTTTCGGTTCCACTCCCGCCGGCAGTCCACCTGGGGTTTCTCGCGGCTGGCACTGCTGGCCTCGATCCCGCCGGGAATCCGGACGTACTTCATCACCCTGCCGTTCTCGCTGCGCTGCGGCGCCTTTGCGCTGCTGATCTTTGCCGCGGCACAGCCGCGCCTGGTCAACGTGTTCGAGCGCTCAGAGGACGAGGGCATCGACATCGTGCTGGTCATGGACGTCTCTCTCTCCATGGAAGCCAACGATCTCGAGCCCAACCGCTTCGTGGCCGCGCGCAACGTGATGTCCGATTTCGTGAAGCAGCGTCCGAAGGACCGCATCGGCTTCGTGATCTTCGGGCGTGACGCCTATCCCTATTGTCCCCTGACCAGGGACCACCACGCGATCCAGCGCCTGCTCGGCAAGCTGCGCCTGCGCCAGATCGACGACGGACAGGCCACCGCCATCGGCGAGGCGCTGGGTACCGCCCTCAACATGCTCTCGTCCTCCAAGGGAAAGAGCAAGGTCGTGATCCTGCTGACCGACGGCGCCAACAACAGCGGAGAGATGGCGCCACGGGAGTCCGCCGAGCACGCCGCGGCCCTCGGGGTGAGGGTGCACACGGTGCTGGTGGGCAGTCCCTCAGGGGAGGGTGGCGGGCTGTTCGGCCTGCGCGCGCCCACAGATCCCGAGCTGCTCGAGCACATCGCGGCGCGCACCGGCGGCATGGCCTTCATCGCCACCGACAAGAAGGCGCTGGAGAACCGCTTCCAGCGGATCCTGGATCTGATGGAAAAGAACAAGTTCGAGCACAGGATCCGTACCACGTCGGGGGTCCAGGATCGCTTCCTTGCGGCCGCAGTTCTACTGTTCTTCCTGGAGATGCTGCTGTCGCTCACCTGGTTGAGGAGGCTGCCATGACGTGGAAACACGGCGCAGAATTCCTGACCTGGGCTGGCTGGGGTTTCTGGCTGGCCGTGGGTGTGCTCCTGTTCGTGTTCGGACTCGTGCTCGCCCACGCCGTCTCCCGTCGCCGCTTCGAGCGGCTCGGGGAGGGCCGTCTCCTGGCAAGGCTGATCTCCCGTCGCAGCGCGGTGCTTCCGGTGCTGCGTCCTGTACTGCAGGTGTCCGGACTGATCCTGCTGCTGTTCGCGTTGGCGACGCCGCAGACCTCAGGTCAGCGCCACAATGTCTCCTCGATGGGCCTCGACGTCGTCGTGGCGCTGGACTTCTCCAAGAGCATGAACGTGCGCGACATGTTCGGCTCGCGGCTGGAGCACGCGCGCCGCGAGATGAACCATCTGATCGACCGCCTCGGCGGCGACCAGTTGGGTCTGGTGGCGTTCGCCGGCACCACGATGGTCTATCCGCCATCGCCCGGGCCCTGGACTCGGCCCGCGAGCTGCTCACCGATGTGCGTGATCCGAAGGTGGATCGGGCTCAGGTAATCATCCTGCTCTCCGACGGCGAAGACCACCTGGGGCGCCCGTCCGAGGCGGCCTCCGAACTGAACAAACTGGGCATCAAGGTCTTCACCGTGGGCATCGGCTCCTCCGAGGGCCAGCTCGTGCCGAGCCTTGGGGAGACCGGCGAGGTCACCGGCTATGTCAAGCACGACATGCAGTACGTGACCTCCAAGCTTGATGAGGCCACGCTGATGAACATCGCGCAGGTCACCGGTGGACAGTATTTCCGCGCCACCAAGGAGGACTTCGGGACTGATCGCGTGATCGCGGCCATCTCGGACTACAAGCGATCCCAGGCCGAGAAGCAGGTGTTCGTGGAGAAGCACGAGGAGTTCATCTGGTTCCTGCTGCCGGGCCTCTTCCTGCTGCTGGTCGATTTTCTGCTGCTGGGCAACGCGGGTCTGAGGCGGCAGAAGAAGGAGGCGTCGGCATGAGACGTTCGCTGTGGCTGATCCCGATGGTGCTGATCTGGGGTGCCTGGAACCCGTTTTTGCGCCAGGTGCCCGAGGTGAGGCGCGCCAACGACTTTTTGCGGGGCAAGGACTACAAGACGGCCGAGGAAGCCTACAAGGCCGCCCTCGAGAGCCGCGCCAGCGAACCGAAGCTCAAGCACAACCTGGGCCTGACGTTCCTGGGCCAGAACAACTACACCGCCGCCGAGGGTGAGTTCATCGTGGCGACGTCCTCGGACTCCGAGATGGTGCGCGCGCGTGGCAATTTCTTCCTCGGTATCACCCGTTTCCATATGGCTGAGACGCTGCAGCAGCCCGAGGAAAAGATTCGTAAATACAAGGAGGCGGCCGACAACTTCCGCCGTGTGCTGGAGCTTGAACCCGACGAGGAGGAAGCCCGCCACAATCTCGAGATGACGCTGGAGCGCATCGAGGACGTCGAAAAAGAGCAGGAAGAGCAGAAGAAGCAGCAGGAACAGAAGGAAAAGCAACAACAGGATCAGAAGGACCAGAAGGACCAGAAAGATCAGCAGGACCAGCAGAACAAGGACCAGCAGGATCAGCAGAACAAGGATCAGCAGAACAAGGATCAGCAGAACAAGGATCAACAGAATAAAGATCAGCAGAACAAGGATCAGCAGAATAAAGATCAGCAGAACAAGGATCAGCAGAACAAGGATCAACAGAATAAAGATCAGCAGAACCAGGATCAGCAGAATAAAGATCAGCAGAACCAGGATCAGCAGAATAAAGATCAGCAGAACCAGGATCAGCAGAACCAGGATCAGCCGCAGCCACAGCAGGGCAAGCCGCAGTCTCCCGAGGTCAAGGCGGCCCGGCGCGCGCTCGATGATCTGAAGGAGCGGCAGAAGCAGCGGATTCTCGAGATGCATCGCAAGGGCGGACAGGGTCGCCGCGCCCCGATCAAGGACTGGTAAACCCTTTCCCGATGGGAACGAACTGGTGTATGATGCCCCCCGTGATGGGACTCTTTCCTCAACTACGTGCTTTCTGGGCCCTGATGGCCATCGGCGTCTTTCTGGCATTGACGCCTTCGGCTGCGTGGGGGCAGAACTCGTACCAGATTCAGATGCAGGTGGCGACCGGTGAAGACGGCGTCTCGATCATGCGCGTGGGTGAGGACTTCGTCGTCGAGGTCTCCCTGATCGCACAGAGCCGGCGCGGTGGTTTTCGGTCCCAGTTCTACCGCAACTACACGGCACCCATGTTTCCCGCCGGGCTCACCGTCGTGGATCGCAGCGAGAGCACCCGCTCCTCCGTGGCCATCGTCAACGGCCGCTACACCCAGGAGTTCTCCCATGTGATGTCCTATGTCGTGCGTCCCGGCAAGGAGGGACAGTACACAGTGGGACCGGCGACCATGGAGGCCGACGGAAAATTATACAAGGCCGGCGCCATCACGATCTCGATCCTTCCACCGCGAGCGGCTCCCGGCGTCCTGCTCGACGGGCAGGATCCCGATCCGGCTCTGGCCGGCGACGAGTTTTTCCAGGTGACCATCAGCCGTGATCGGGTCACCGTGGGGCAGCCCGTCATGGTCTCCTGGTACCTTTACAGTACCTCGCGGCTGACGGAGCGGCCCCAGTCCGATCCTCCCGAGAGCCAGGGTTTCTTCAGCAAGTCGCTGTTCTCGCAGAACCACACCTATGAGATGGAGCGTGTCCAGTTGGGCAGCGCGGTGTTCTTCCGCACCCTGGTCTTCCGCCGCATGTACTGGCCGCAGCGCACCGGGACGCTGACGATCGCGCCGCGCACGGTCTCCTACCGCACGCGCTCGGGCTTCCTGAACACCGGTAAGACCGAGAACCGGACCAGCGCCGAGGTGAAGTTCGACGTGCAGGCGCTGCCGGTCGCCGGCCGGCCCGCGGGCTTCCTTGAGGATCATGTCGGGCAGTATCGTCTGCGGCTGGACCTCGCGGCCGGTTCGATGAAGGTCGGCGACGCGATCGATCTGACCGTCACCGTCGAGGGCGAGGCCCTGATGACGGCCTGTCGCGGTCCGGTGATGCCGCAGTTGAATTGGGCACGGCTGGAACCCAACGGCAGTCCGGCGATCACCGAGACCGTTGAAAACGAGGAGAAGGTGCTCGGCGTCTGGAAGGCGAAATATGTGTTTATCGCTACTTCCGAGGGTCAGCACGAGTTTCCGGCCCTGTCGTTTCCCTATTTCGATCCGGTCGCGCAGAAGTATGTGACCGCGACCACCGAGCCCGTGAAGCTCACCGTGGCGCCGGCCCCCCCGGGATCACGCGTGATCACCCCCTCGACGTCTGGTGCGCCGAATTCCGCCGGCACCAGCAACGTGCTGGCCCCGAAGCTCAAGCCGCCCGCGGTGAAGGACGTGTCGGGATCCTCGCTGCGCGCCCGCTTCTGGAAAGGCTCCTGGCGCTGGTGGCTGATGGCCTTCCCTCCGCTGGTCTGGTTCGGTTTC
>PHAZ01000145.1 GCA_002841825.1 Deltaproteobacteria bacterium HGW-Deltaproteobacteria-22
ACTTCCAGGGCTTCGTCGACTGGCTCGTGGCCAACCCGTCGCGCTTCCAGTTCATCTCCGTCCAGGACTACCTGGACCAGTTCCCGCCTGCGGCCGACGACGTCATCCACGTCGAGGACGGCTCCTGGAGCGGCGCCGACAACGGCGACCCGGAGTTCCTGAAGTGGAACGCCGACCCCGGCACCGACGGCTACTCCCCCGACCGCACCTCCTGGGCCGTGCTGACCGCGGCGCGCAACCGCATGGCGACGGCCACCGCGCTGGCGGGCCAGCCGACCCTGGCCGAGATCTACGACGGATCCTCACTGATGGGTCGCGCCTGGCGCTTCCTGCTCATGGCGCAGGCCAGCGACTACTGGTACTGGGACAACTCCGAGAACGGCATCTGGGACAGCCACCCGGCCCGTGCGGCCAACCTCGCCATGGGCGAGCTCGGCGGCCTCCTCGACAATCCCGGCGCCGAGACGGTGCCACCCACGATCTACGCGCCCCAGCGTGAGCCGTACAACCCCGGCGAGATCGAGTGGGGCACCACGCCCACCACCCCGGACCTCACGGTGTGGAGCTTTGCCTACGACGTGTCGGGGCTGACCCGCGTGGAACTGTTCTATCGCCTCGACAGCGACGGTCTCGTTGATTCGCAGAACCACACCTACGGCACCTCGGCGTGGTGTGTCGTGCCCATGACCGCCCGCAGCCTCTCGCCCCGCACCGACCCTGCGCCGGCCTTCATCGCCGACGAGTACAGCGTCACGATCCCGGGACTGGGCGGCACCCTCGTCGACTATTACGTCGAGGCCGAGGACGCCCGCGGCAACGTCGCCCGCTCGGGCCTGCGCCACGTGTGGGTGGGCACCGGCGGCGGCACCGGACCCGGCGCGGCGGTGGGCTGGTACCCGTCCGCGCCGTCCCTGCACTCGCTGGTGACCGTCTACGCACGCCGTCCCGGGGCCCTGCACTGGGGCATCAACGGCTGGACCGAACCACCGGCAGCGTACTGGCCCGTGGACACCACCGCCTGGGGTGACGGTCAGGCTGTGGACACGCCGCTTCAGGGACCAGGCTTCGACGGCCGCTACGCCGTCGTGCTGGGCCCGTTCGACGGCACTACGACGGTGAACGAACTGAATTTCGTCATCCACTACGCCGACGACACCTGGAGCGGCACCGACCTCCAGGTGACCATCGACAACGCCCCCGGAACGGACCCCCTCGTCGAGCTGGCCGAGCCCGCCGACTCCGCCCGGGTCGAAGGCACCGTGCGGTTCATCGCTGCCGCCTCCGACGACGGCGCCGTCGCCTCGGTCGCGTTTTCCGTCGACGGAAACCCGGCGGGCTCGCTCACCGCGCCCCCTTATGAGATGGACTACGACACCTCATCGCTGGCCTCCGGCACACACACCCTCTCGGTCACGGCCACTGACGACGAAGGGAACACCGCGTCGGATTCGATCTCCGTCGAGGTCTCCGGCGGGGGCAGCGGCGAATGCTACGTCGGCCCCGAACCCGACGGCGGCGTCGACGCCGACACCGACACCGGCACCGACGCCGAAGCCGACAGCGACACCGACGGCGAGTGCTGCATCAATCCCCTCAAAAAGAAGGACGACGGCTGCGCCTGCTCGTCCGTAGGCGGCCCCGGTTCCTCCGCCCCCCGGTGGATTCTGCTGCTGCCGCTGGCCCTGCTGCTTTTCAGCCGTCGCCGGCGGGCCCAAAATCACGAAATCTGATTGCTTTCAATCACTGAAATCATTAGAAGCTCCCTGCAAAGGAGGATCGATGATGAGATCTCTGCAGATTTATTTTAATTATTTTCTAATTATTGCAACAATTTCAGGGGTTTTCGGCGCCTGCGAGAAGAAAAGCACCACCCCGACCCTGCCGCCGGCGGCGAAGTCCTCCGGCACGCCCGCGCCCGACATCACCGACTTCCGGACGGTCTGGCCCGAACTGAGGAACAAACTGACGTCTGCCAATGCCGCCCTGCGGGACGAGCTGGTCGATCCCGCCATCGGTTTGTATCTCTTCGACAACCCGGGCGTCGCCGAGATCGTCCGCAAGATTTCGGCGCTGTCCGACGTGCCCGGCGGCCTCCCCTCCTTCGCCGGCTGCGAACTGCGCGACGCGCGGAAGCTCCCGACCTTCTCCTGCGACACCGAGAAGTGGAGCGAGGAGGGCTGCCTGCTGGTCGAAAAGCCGGCCCTGCGGCTGGCTAAGACCGCCGAGAACCAGATCAAGTTCATGGAGGACCGGGAACCGACCGACGAGGACCAAAAGCACTTCAACGAGCTCGAGCGGATCGAGCGCCTCGTCACCTACGCCGTCTTCTTCAACGAACGCTCGTACTTCTTCGGCCGGGTCGACGGCACCTGGCGGCTCATCGCCGTCGACGCGGTGACGCCCTGCAGCGCCTGATCGTCGCCGTTCTCAGGCACGTCCGCGTCAGGCGCGTCCGCATCGGCGTCCGCTTCGGCGTCCGCGTCGATCGGCAGCCTGCGGTGCGGCGAATCACAGGCGGGAATCCAGAGCCCCATCACTAGGAGGCAGGCAAGGATTGCGCTTCTCAATTGTACACCGGGTCGTAACCCGCCATCGTGAACCCTGATGCGGTGATGAACTCCTCCAGCGTGAATTCGATGGGCGGCCCTGGGATGATGTGGCAGTTCTCGTCGAGAATGCCTGCCTGCTGCAGGTTTAAGGCCGCCCTTAGATAAATATTAAGCCAATTTTCGTCTTTGGCATATTGCAACGAGACGATGGCCCATTCGCAGTTGATGATCTTGTATCCACCCCAGGTCCACTTCGCCGGTTCCGAAGTGATCCGCCGCTCCACCCGGGTGTCGAGGTCAAACAGCCACAGGTGGGCCGCCTTGCCCGGCTCGGGCACCTCCCGGCTCTGATCCTCGGCCGCGACCAGATTCTCGTACCCCGTATGAATGGCGTAACGCGTTTCCGGATCCAGGTTCAATTCCTCGTTCAGATTGCGTACCGCCCCGGTCTCCACGTCCATGACATATTGACCTATGGGTGAGCAGTTGCCCCAGGCGAGGTACTTCCCCCACGCTGTCGCGGCGAATACCGAGTAGGCTGGGTTCTCCACGATGAGGTCGCGTTCGATATCATAGTACCGAAAGGCGTCGCAAGGGCCGTAGTTCCAGAACACCGCCCGGTCCCCGATGTCAAACACCATGGGGGCTTCATGCTGGTCGTCGATGAGCCGGGTCTCCAGGGTGTTCAAATCATGGAACATCAGCCGCACCAGCAACGGCCTCGCGTCAGGGTCGTACTCGTAGTACACCATCTTACCCGTCTTGGAAACCATGGATTTCACACATCCATGATCTGGTGGGCACCACGTCGTGTATTCTTGCGGAATTCCATTTTCCAGCACCCAGATATTGGGATTCCCCTCCCAAGGGTTCTTCGTGGAACTCGGTTGATAATCAACATATGAATTTGAAAAAATAATTTTCCCATTGTATTCACCAGGTTGAAATTGCGGCGCAGGAATCATTACTAACGGGATTTCCACCCGCTGCGTCAAGTCATACGTGTAGAGGTCCTGCCCCCAGGCATTATACCCATTAACAGTTGTGCAAGAACGTCCGATATCCGAAAGCAGGTGCCCGTCTTCGGTCAGTGCGATAGTGATACCCGACCAAGTGTACGGGACACTAAAAAAGAAAGAACTCCCGCCAATTTCAAGACCATGGGTAGGCGGCGGCTTGCATTCATCCCGTGGGGGCCACCCATCCGGAACATCAAAGTCCGGCACGTCGACCACGTCTCCATCGTCGGAGACGTCCGCGTCAGGCGCGTCCGCATCGGCGTCCGCATCGGCCTCCGCGTCGACCGGCGGCCTGCGGTGAGGAGAATCACAGGCGGGTATCCAGAGCCCCATCACTAGAAGGCAAGCAAGGATTGCGATCTTCATGGCCCCACCTCCCGGGTCAGCGGATTCCCCAACTCGACCCAGCGTCCCTGGGTCCACTCCCACCACCGGCCATCTTTCAGGTCCGAGAACACCAACCGCCCGCCGACAAACGCCAGGCGCGGCTCCCGAAGCACCACCGCAGGAACGGCGGCAGACAGGCGACTCCACGCCGACGTCACCGTGTCATACACCCACAAGGAGGCCTTCCGGTCCGTGGCCGAACGCGCCACCAGATACAACTTCCCCATCCGTGCGTCCACCGCCAGGGCGCCGCGGTCGGGTGGCACCAGTGCGGGCAGCGCCAGATCCGACCGCAGTCCGTCTTTGTCCAGTTTCCACAGGTTCGGCAACAGGTGTGCCGGCCGTTTGATCAGGAAGTACGCCTCCCCCATGCGGGGGGCGGCCATGCTCTCCACCCGGGCGAACTTCCAGGCCTCGATGGGCTCATGGCGCAGAATCGTTCCAGTGGCCAGATTGACTTCGGAGAGCACCGGCGCCGAAAACATGCTCTGACGAGCAATCACCCAAACTGAGTCCGGCGAAGCCTGGTGGAACGCCAGGAGCGTCTGGTCCGAGGGTAGCTCTGTGGGTACTTGAGTCCATGCCCCCGGTTGCATCGGATCTCGCAGGAACACCGAGCCCCGGTCCAATACCGCAGCCACCGTGGCCCAGTACCCCGCTGCGCCGCCGATCAGCGCGGCGTCCACGCGCAGCATCTTCATGTCGGTCCGTCGCAGATCGATGGAACTTGGCAAGGCCACATAAGAGCGCACCTGGAACGACGCAGGGTCCACGCCGAAGAGCCGCCAGACGCCATCTTCGTCCAGGATCCAACCAAAAAGGGGATCGAGCAGGTCACGGGGGGGATCCCACAGGGGATCCACAGGCAGGGGACTTCCCTCGGCAAAGCCAATGGGTTGACCCACCGGGCGCGGGAAGCGGATACAGAGACCGTCCACTTCGGGATCGTAGGAGAACGTCCCTGGAGGAGCGTGAAGCAGGCCGTATTCACTCGACGACTCTGGATTCCAGTCCGGGTCGGTGGGGAAGGGGGACAACCTGACGCGGGGAGAGGAGAACTTCAACTTGGAATACAGGTTGTGGGTGGTCTGAATTCCGGACGGCGTGTCTTCATCCGGGAAGGTGGAGAGCATATCCACCAAATTGAACACTGGGAAGGGCCGGAATTGGTCCGTCCGGAAGGTCACAAAGGCCCGGGCGCCCGCAAACACCACATCTCGCCATCGGGTATAGAGTTTCTGGTCCGGGAATTCGTTGACTGTGATGTTTTGATCCAGCATTTGATTACCTGAAAGCGCACCCAGATCCCGGGAGGAAGCGGCAGCAATAGGGTGATAATAATATTTAAATTTCCTCGAATCATTATCCCAGGCAAAGTCCTTCTTGGAGAAATCTACTCCCGACACGTCATCTTCGAGTGGGTCGGATGGGCAAAACAGAGTTTTTGGTATGGTAGAGGTATTTCTACAACTTTCCTCAGTCTCCCCCGGGCACACACACAACCCCACCGACAACATCTCGGGGGTTGTTAGCGCCTCATCTCGGTCGTTTGTAAGAACCGCCGACACGGTGGCCGTCGGATCCGGGCACCAGGAGAAATACCCCTGGTTCATGCCGTAGGTTGCGGACCGGACATCGGCGCGCAACTCTGTGATCCCCCGCTCACAGTGATCGCCGATCCCGTTCTGGTTGATATCAGTTTGTTCGCGGTTACCGAACCAAATCCCGCACCGGTACATCAATGCCGAATCATACTGCAGGGTTAGTCTCCGACATTGGCCCGATTCGCTCAACTCACTGTAGGGACTGCCGGAACTATTTACCAACGGGGAACAGTTGTCCCGGGTTTGGCACAGTTCAAGGCATTGGATCAAGAGCGGATTCAAGAATGGGTTGCTAGGATCCGCATAGAGTTGTTCACAGAAGGAAGTGCAGCGGTCCTCATCTCCCGCTGAGACTGAAAGATCGCATCGTCCGTCCTGATCGAGATCCCACTGCAGGTATGGATTGGCCGGTTCGCAATCGACGATATTGGGTGCGCCATCTTGGTCATCGTCTGGGAATAGCGCTTCTCCCCGGGCCGGGACACGCCATCGGGCGGGAAGCAGAGAAGTCTTGTCTCGAATCAATGACCCAGGCTCCGAGAATAGTGTGTCACACCCGTTTTCATAATGACTCCGGTTTCCACCACAGAAGTGAATATGGTCTAAATCATAGATGGCCTCATACTGAAAATGGCCATGAAGGCCGATGACGCCTCGGGATGAGATTTCGCCCATCAGCCGATCATTGAAAACCATGTCATCCAATGACGGGTCCAACGATCCGAATTGAAATCTCGCCCCTTCATAACAGTTTCCTGATTCGATAGACGGAGTTGGATAAAACAGATATTCAGGATGGACGGTAGTGGCCGATGTATTTACGTTGCAATTAGTTAAGGTCACATCTATATAGGACGGCTCTTCAATTTCAATATTATATAAATATTCCAAGTCATTAATGATGCAATCATGAGCTGCCACACCCAATTCATTAAATGGAACAGTCCCAGCATACCGGGCGCGATATAATTGGGACATGACATCGAGATAATTCTCGCTACCATTGCAGACGGCAAGCGGACAATCAGTAGAGTATTGAATCAGCATGGTCGAATCACTTGTTACAAATTGACCATCCAGATAACAATTGAGCCTCAAATCTATCATTTGTTCGTCGGGTTTTTGCTGGACCTCACCGATATTGCCCAAATACAGTTTATTCTTCTCTACCCAACTAGGGTGAAATACCATTTTTTCCTCGTAATAGTCCGATGGATGCATGAAGCCTGGCGGGATCAGGGCATTGGCGTTTCCACCTACCAGCCGAATGTCAAGGGACGCCGGAAGACCAAAACAGGCAGGACCGCGCCATCCTTCGTCACATTCTTCTTGCCCGCCACAGCCGTGCCATTGATCTTCACAATAATCTTTCGATTCATATAATCCATGCTTTCCCTTACTAATGTAAACAGGCGGGAGACAAATGGCGTTTTCAGTCAAAAATTGTTGACAACTGGTGCCGTCCTCGTAATATCCATCCGTCTCCAAATAAAACCTCAAATCGGCACATTCACTCGAGGGGATCAGACATTTCTCTCGATTTTGGCCTCCTCCACCACGATACGATATTTTAGATATTGCCCATTTTCGAAAGGACCCGTGGGTATCCCTTGGGCTTTCCAAGATGAAAGTGATCGCTTCGGTGTCCCCGGCGTGACACCTGTCATTTCTAAATGCAAATATTAATTTTACCAGAATACTTCTGGTATCCGGGTCCACAATCTCCATGGGATGCGTTTGATAGAGCACCACCAACCCATTGAGATTCGACATGTGCGCATTGCCGGCCCATTCCTCTGCATGATCCATGATTAAATAGGGGCGGAACACCCAGGCCAGCTCAGCTTCGGCCCAATCGAGCAGACCGTCTCCATCCCGATCCAGGTATCCCCGTTGAGTCTCAAAGGGAGAAA
Source organism: Deltaproteobacteria bacterium HGW-Deltaproteobacteria-22 (assembly GCA_002841825.1). GTDB lineage: Bacteria > Myxococcota_A > Polyangia > HGW-17 > HGW-17 > HGW-17. The sequence continues at coordinate 7,473 of PHAZ01000145.1, forward strand.
CCGGCAATTTCCAGACGAAGCGCGGATCATCCCCGGGATCGTCCGAAGGATGTCCCCGGAATTCAATGGGAAAGGCGGGATCGGACGAAATACAGCCCTGCTCCATCAACGGGCCGTATATCCATTCATGAGTTGGCACTTGGGCCTGCCCAGCAGCCGTTGGAAATATCCAGAACAGGACAAACGAGGTCACGAACGGGATCAGTCGAGTGCGGGGGGGGGACATACTAGATTTAATCATCATACGTGCCTCCAAGTAAATGTCCATATTTTAGCCTGAAACCTGTGCCGAACAAGAGAAATTTTCTTATTTTTATCCCGGTCTTTTTCTATGCATCCAGCGATGGTAAAAAACCTCCCTGTTCACCGTGGCTGGCAGAGGGACGTGAATGTACAGTTATCTGGTTTCAGAACCCGCTGGATTGGGTGGCGGAGTGGATGGAGTTCCCGGGAACCCGCATGGAGTTTCTCCAGACAGTCCAGTGAGTGTCCGGTTTTTGAGATGGAGTGTTGCCTTGGGGCACACCTCGGCGAGCTCGGGCGCATCGAGCGCCTGATCACCCACGCCGTCTTCTTCAGCGGCCGCACGTACTTCTTCGGCCGGGTCGACGGCACCTGGCGGCTCATCGCCGTCGACGCGGTCACGCCCTGCAGCGCCTGATCCGGTCCACTCCCGGACCTTCCAGTCGAACAGGCTCCTAGAACGCTGCGCCCAGCTCGAGACCGCCGAAGAAGACGTCCTTCTGTGCGGGGTAGGTACGATCGTCGGGCTTCAGAAATTCGACGAGCAGGCGGGAGTAGCCGCCGAAGAGGCCGACGAAGTACCGGGAGAACCGTACGCGAAGAAAGAGCTCACCGTTGCCGAAGAGGCCCAGATCCGTGCCACGCTCGACGGGGTCGGCCGACATGGCCTCCTCGAACGACGTCATGCCACCGACGCTGAAACCCACGCCGACGCCCACCTCGAGATGCACCAGGAAATGGGAGACCCGGGGCATCACGGCCAACTGCGGGGTCTTCGCGTTCATTCCAACGCCGCCCGAGATCGAGGCCACCGAGGACACGCGACGTGAGTATTCCAGACCGGCCAGACCGACGGGAGTACCCGCTCCGAGACGCAGTGCCAGTTGATTGACGGGGCTGGCGGCTTCGGGAGCGTTCTCGCGGTCGGTGGCGAAGGCGGTTGTGGGAAGGGTCACGAACAGGGACAGAAGGATCAGGATGCGCACGCAGGTCTTCCTTTCCGCGGGAGGTTTTCGCCGCGCCGTGTGGATAGGCTGTATGGCAAAACAAAACCAAAAAAGCAAGCCCACGTTTCCGCGCGACGACGAAATGGCGACGGCTCCACCTGAGCAACAGCGAGCTTGACAGCCATACATATGTTCGGATATTCTCAGGGCGCCCTTTCGGGGCCGGTCCCAGCCATGATTCCCCTGCACGTCATTTCCTCGTACTCCCTCGCCTTCGGCGTGCACGGCCCGGAGCGCTGGGTGAGGCACTTCCGCGAGCGCGGCGCCCCGGCCCTCGCCATCACCGACCACGAGAACCTCTACGGGCTGCACCCGTTTCTGGAGGCCTGCGCGGAGACCGGCGTGCGTCCGATCGTGGGCGCCGAACTGGGCACACCCGGAGGGTCGCTGCTGGCGCTGTGCGCGACCGCAGGTGGTTTCGCACACCTGTGCGAGTGGATCACGGCGGCCAGGAAGGCGCCGCTGACGACCGCGCAGACCATCGCCCGGATCCGTGCAGCCAACCGCGACCTGTTCTGCGTCGTCTTCGACATGGACCTGCTGCAGGCGCTGGCGCCGCTGTACCGCGATCACGCCCTCGCAGGCGAACACCGTCGCATCTTCGCGGGCCTGCGGGGCCCCGATCTCGCGACCGCCAGGACCGCCACGAGGCTTGGCTTCCCGGTCGTGGCCGCGCCCCGCTTCCTGTGCCTGTCCCCTGACGACGCGCCGGTGCACCGGGTGCTGCGCGCCATCGGCGGCAACACCACAGTATACCAGGTCTCCGGCGACGCCGGCCCCGTCGCCGACGCCATCGATCCTGCCGCGTTTGAGGCGTTCCCGGGCGCGGTCGAAAACACACGCTTCATCGCCGGCGCCATCACGTACGAGCCGCGGTTCCCGCTGGTTTTTCCGGACAGTCCGCCGGGGCTCTCCGGGGAGCCCGCTGCCAGCGGAGTCCCCGGAGCCTGCGGAGTCCCCTCCGCAAGCGGAGTCCCCGGAGCCTGCGGAGTCCCCTCCGCAAGCGGAG
>PHAZ01000146.1 GCA_002841825.1 Deltaproteobacteria bacterium HGW-Deltaproteobacteria-22
AGAAAGAGTTCTTCACGAGAGGTGCCGGTCCGGCACCGTAGACACGGTGTGGTTTCGCGTAGGAAGAGGCCCGCTATCTAAAAATTCTCCAGGTCTGCGGATTCATCCCGTCAGGCCCCTCCATCACCGAGCCGTCCGGATACCGTGCCGTGATGACGGCTTCGGCCTGACCAATCTCCAGGGTCAGATAGTGCAGGACATTTTCACCATAGCGATGGCCCCAGAAGGCTGCATCATCCTGATAACACGCCTGCGTGCAATCATGATAATAGGCGCCTCCGTCGCGTGACCAGGCCGGGTCCGCAAGTTCGTTGATCCGAGCCCCATCCCATGGACGCCGCTCAAAGGTGAAGACACGGTCCTCTCCGGTGTCGAGGTTGTGCAGGTTCTGTTCGGAAAAGGCCACAGGACGCTCCAGAAGACCGTATTCGTGCTCCAGGCGCGCGCCGCCCCCGCCGGTCAGGAAGTAGTGGATCGGCCTGCCGGACGGCTCGTGATCCGCATCGAAGACCCAGGGCCCGTAGGTGACCTCGTAGTGCTCGAACATGTGATCGTGCCCGTAGAAGACGGCGTGCACGCGGGTGCGGTCGAACAGGGGAACCAGCTGGCGCAGCAGCTCCGTATCCGTGTTCTCCATGCCCGACGACAGGATCGATCCGTGGAAGAACACGAACCGCCACAGACCCGCCTTCTGTGCTTCGATCAACTCCTTTTCCAGCCAGGCGAAGTCCCGCCCTGTCATGGGGCCGTAGAAGGCGTCGATCAGGAACAGGCTGGCGTCCATGGCCCTCAGCACCCGGTGCCGACGGTCCAGTCCGGGCTCGAATTCCTGCGGGAAGCCGGCGGACCATGATGCGCCGTCGTCATAGCGTACGTCGTGGTTGCCCGGAACCAGCGCCAGCGGCGTTCCAGCGGCCAGACGAGGCAGGACCGTCAGCAGACTCTCCCAGGAGGCGAGCTCGCTGCCGTTCTGGAGTGAGTCGCCGCACTGGATCATCCAGTGGGGATTCTCCTCATGTACCCGCTCGAGCATCATCGAGGCGGAGGCCATGGTGCTGTCATCCACGGGCTGGATGTCGCCCAGGACGACGAGGTTCAGTGGCCAGGCAAGCTCGGGCGCGCGCACCGAGAACAGTTCTTCGGCATATGGATGACGATCTGACTCCGGACGGTAGAACAGCGTGGATCCGGGCGCCAGCGCAAGGCAGACGCTGTGCAGGACCCCGTCGGACTCGGCGTCGGTGGTGCGTGAAAGGTTGGTGGAGTCGATGGAGAACACCAGCGCGGCTGCCTCACGGTTGGCCGAGAGCCAGGAGATGCAGATGCGGAACGGATCCGCGGAGACAAGCGTCACCCAGGGACCCAGGTCGAGGCCGGTGCCCTGGCGCAGGGGCTCCATGGAGGCGAGCGTGGCCGGCTCGCAGGCGAACAGGGTGAAGGGGATAAGCAGGAAAGCGAAATATGGGAGCCTCATGTCGGGCAGTACTACTATCACAGGGAAAAAAAGAAAAGGACGTCTTCAGGGATCCCTGACCAGTTCTTCCAGGAGGCGCCAGGTTTCTTTGTAGCCGGTGGGCTCCGGTCCCTGACGGCAGAAATCGTCAAGACGGAGGGAACGTGCGACGGCCTCGTCGAGCAGGGGATCGGCCCCGCAGGTCACCGCGCCGATGCGCAGGAGGTCTCGGGCCGAGCTGCGGGAGGCCAGCCAGGCCCGGACACGGCGGGCCAGCTCCTGTTGCGCCCGGTCCGTGACGCGGCCGGACATGCGCGAGATGCTGCGGGGGACGTCGAGGGCCGGATAGTGGCCGAGCTCGGCGAGTTCGCGCGAGAGCACCAGGTGACCGTCGAGCAGCCCCCGCACCTCGTCGGCCACCGGCTCATCGAGATCATCGCCTTCGACGAGCACCGTGTACACCCCGGTGATGGATCCGCAGGTCCCGGTCCCGGCGCGCTCGAGCAGGCGCGGGAGTCCGGCGAAGACAGAGGGTGGATAGCCGCGACGGGCCGGAGATTGTCCCATCTGCAGGTGGATCTCGCGCAGGGCGCGGGCCATCCTCGTGAGCGAGTCCACGAGCAGCAGCACGTTGTGTCCACGGTCGCGGAACCACTCGGCGATGGTCGTGGCGCACAGCGGAGCGAGCGCACGAACCAGGGCCGGCTGGTCCGAGGTGGCCACCACCATGACGCAGTTGGCGCGATCGGCCACGGGCAGGTTGTCCTGCAGGAACTCCACCACCTCGCGGCCACGCTCCCCCACCAGGCACACCACGGTGACGGCGGCTTCGGCCTGGCGTGCCAGTTGGCCCATCAGGTGGCTCTTCCCGACGCCGGAGCCGGCGAAGAGGCCGACGCGCTGCCCACGGGCCAGGGTGCAGAGCCCGTCGATCGCGCGCACGCCCGTCACGAAGGGTTGGTCCGCGAGGGGACGTTCCAGCGGCGAGGGAGCCGTGGCATCATAAGGGAGCCGCTCGCCACGGACCGGTCCGCCGGAGTCCAGGGGCCGGCCCAGGCCGTCCAGAATGCGGCCGCGCAACTGGTCGGACACGATCACGCCCGAAGCAAAGCCCGGGCGCACGCTCCAACCGGGTCCGATGCCGGTCAGGGGTCCGGCCGGACTGCACCAGACATCATCCCCGTCGAAGCCGGTGACCTCCGCCGGTAGCAGCCGGGCTCCGTCGGAGGAGACGAGCTCAACCCACTCCCCCATGCGCGGATCGGGCAGACGGATGCGGACCAGGCAGCCGTCCACGCCGCATACCCGGCCGAGGGCGGGCGGCCCGTCGGTCATCTCAGCGCGACGCGAGGCACGTTCGAAGAAATCATCCAGGTTCGGACTCATGCAGCACCTGTTCAAGCTCCCGCTCCCAGGCCGCGGCCAGGGACGAACTCCGGGCATCGATGCGCAGGCCGGGCGTCTCCAGGATCACCTCGCCGGGTGCGACCCGTTCATCCTCGCGCAGTTGAAAACGTACATGCTGGTAGGACGGAGCGATCCTGTGCAGGAGGTCGCCGAAGCGACCGGCGTCGTCCGGATGGTGGATCAGGGTGACGTCCTCAGTCGGCATCAGGTCCGCGAGCATGCGCGACACCCAGACTGTGAGGGCTTCCCGGGTCGCGGCCAGCTCACGGCCCAGCGCCCGTGCGGCCAGCTTGGCGGCCAACTGCGGCAAACGGGACATGAGCTGGTCCTTCAGGGCGGCCAGGGTGTCGTCGTGGCGGCGTAGTTGGTCTGAGAAACGCTGGAGATTCAATGAATTGGCCTCTGCTTGTCCCTGTTGGAACCCCTCGGACCGGGCCTGCTCACGGGCAAGGTCCAATTGTGTCCATTCCTCATCGAGCCGGCTCCGCTCCTCCTCGAGATCCCGGATCCGATCCAACGCCAGTGGACCCAGCCGCACCGGCCAGGCACGCAGGCTGATTTCGCCCGCGACGAGTTCCTGCGGCGACAGTTGACGCACCGGTTCGGTCCTGTCTTCGGCGTCGGAGGGGGTCATGGAATGGCCAGCATCCGTTCGATGGCGCCACGGGCCCGGTCGGCGATGGCAGGGTCCACGGTGATCCGATGCCGAAGGTGCAGCAGGGCGTCGCGCACATGCACCAGACGGGTCATCTTCATGTTGGCGCAGACCAGATCGGGTCCGGCCGGGATCATCACGAGATCGGGCCGGGCCGACTGCAGGCGGTTGATCATGCCCACCTCGGTTCCCAGGATCAGTTTCGTCCCGTGGGGCAGATCAGCGATCCGGCGCAGCATGCCGCCGGTGCTCTCCACGAAGTCGGCGCTCTCGCAGACGGCCAGGTCGCACTCGGGATGCACCATCACCAGGGCGTCCGGAAACTGCCCGCGCTTGCGGGCGATGTCCTCGGGCAGGATGCGCTGATGGACCGGACAGAAGCCGGGCCAGAAGACCACCTGGCGGTCCATGCCGCGGGTGACCCACTCGCCGAGGTGGCGATCCGGGACGAACAGGATCGTGCGATCCGCAGGGATGGACTCGACCACGGCGCGGGCGTTGGCGCTGGTGCAGCACAGGTCCGACAGGGCTTTGATCTCCGCCGTGGAGTTGACGTAGGTCACGGTGACCGCGCCAGGATGGTCCGCCTGGAAGGACACCAGTTCCTCGGGCGTGATCATGTCGGCCATGGGACAGCCGGCCTCGGCCACGGGCAGCAGCACGGTGCGTCCGGGGGCCAGGATCGCCGCGGTCTCAGCCATGAAGTGCACGCCGCAGAACACGATGACCTCGGCCTCGACGGCGGCCGCGCGCCGGGACAACTCCAGCGAGTCCCCGGTGAAGTCAGCGACGTCCTGCACCTCGGCCAGCTCGTAGTTGTGGGCCAGGATCACGGCCTTGTGGCGCGTGCGCAGCTCGGAGATCTCCTCGATCAATTGTGAAGGGTGCGGGGGTACCGATGTGGCCATGAGTATTTCTCCGGAGTGGGACATGAAGGCGTTCTTGTCACAGGTCCGGCGAGAAATCAAGGGGTACGCGGCGGCAGGCGACCCGGACCGGTCCGGCTTCGTGCAGCATGGGGCTCCAGTTGTCACAGGCCTCCTCGCGGCGGGTGCAGCGGCTGGCGTAGGGACAACCCGAGGGCGAGGGTCCGGGCAGGGAGGCCGAGCTTGCATCCGGCAGCGGTCCCCCGGAGGCGTCGAGGAGATCCCGCGTGTACGGGTGGAGGGGCCGGAAGAACACCTCGGTCGCGGGTCCGCACTCCACGAGGCGTCCGGCATAGAGCACGGCCACCTGGTCGCACAACTGGGAGACCAGGGGCAGATCGTGGGAGATGAACACGAGCGTCAGTCCCGTCCGCTCGTGCAGGTCCAGGAGCAGCGACAGGATCTGACCCTGCACCGAGAGATCCAGGGCCGCGGTGGGCTCGTCGGCGATGAGCACCTCCGGAGAGAGCGTCATGGCCCGCGCGATCGCCAGGCGCTGACGCTGGCCGCCGGACATCTTCCGCGGGTGGGCGTCCAGGGCTCCCGCGTCCAGTCCCACCTGCTCGAGCACCCCGGTGCAACGCTCCAGGCGTTTCTTTTCATCTTTCCAACCATGAATAATCAGGGGTTCCTCCAGGATCTGACGGTTGCAGAACCGGGGGTCGAAGGAGGCGATGGGGTCCTGGAACACCGGCTGCACCCGGGATCGCAGGCTTCGAAGCTCCGTGGCCGGGATGCCGGCGAGATCCCGTCCGAACCAGCGCACGGCACCCGCCTGCAACGGCAGGAGGCCCAGGAGGGCCCGCATGAGGGTTGATTTTCCGCTTCCGGACTCCCCCACCACAGCCCACTTCCGGGAGCGTTGCATGCTGATGGACACGTCCTGCAGCGCCAGGCCCGGGGCGCCTGGAAAGCGCACCGATCCGGCGACGATCTCCAGGATGGGCGTCTCGGGGGAATACTCGGCGGGGCGTGCGGTTCCTGCGGACATGGCGTGGGCAGTCTACGTCTTTTTCGAGGCAATGCGAAAAAATGAGTCCGGACAGACCCATGATATTGATCATTTCCTCCGTGCCCATTTCATGATAAAACCACAAAGCCAAAACGGGTGGATACACTTTTGCGGATGGGTTTTGTCGACTGGAGGAGTTCAATGCTTAAAAATATTCTCATGCATGCGAGCCTGTTAGCCGTTCTGCTGGTTTCCACGGTCGTCTCGGCCGAGGAGCCAACTGTCGCCGAAACGCCGGTCGTCGCAGCAACGCCGGTCGTCGCAGAAACGCCGGCTGTCGCCAACGCACCCCGGCCGGATCCTGCACCGCTGCCCACGCTGGCCGCCGGCTCGGGCCTGTTCCAGACCCTCACGGCCGTTCCCGGCACCCCCTGGACCTTCGGCCTCGCGTTGCACATGGAGTTTTTCCGATACACCGATTTTCTGGTGGCCAACCAGAACGAGACCAACTCCCGCACCGCCGGCGGCGTGCATTTCCAGATGTTTTTCCCCCATGCCATCGAGGCGTTCGCGACGATCTATTCGATGAGCAACATCAATGAGCGCCAGTACGTCTCGGAGACCACCGAACCCTCCACCCAGATGGCCCTCGGTGATTTTTTGTTTGGCGCTAAATACAGTCACCGGATCACACCGTTCCTGAACCTGGGCGGCGCGCTGGTGGGTCGACTGTACTCGGGCATGGCCGAGGTGGGTCCTGATTTCTCCGCCACCTCGCTGGGTTTCCACCTGCTGGCCTCCCTTGACGGCCGTACCCTGGCACCCAATGCGCCGCTGCCGTTTCTCGTTCACCTGAACCTCGGCTATGTATATGACGGCTCCTCCAACGTGCTCGGAGACAGTCCCCGCTCCGCGGACTATGCGACCGTTGAGCCGTTGTACGGCTACATGGTCCAGGCCTTCGCCCTGGGCATCTCCCAGAGCCGGGTCCAGTTCAGCCTGGGTCTGGAGCTGCCCTTCAAGGTCAAAGGCATGACGCTCTCGCCCGTCGTGGAATATGGATTCCGCTTCTACACCGACGGTGCCGACAACACGCTGATGGGCTGGCGTCACCGGGTGGCCGTCAATGGCAACGTGGCCGCCGATGACACCTTCTCGCAGAACCTCATGGTGGGTGTGCGCTGGCACATCCGGCCGCAGGTGGCGCTCTCCGCGGGCGTGGACCTGGCCCTGGACTATCCCGGCTACGCCGTGGCCCCCCCGCTGCCCGTCTACAACGTCTTCGCCATGCTGTCCTATCACGTGGCCGAGTCGAAGGGCCCCTGCGTGGTCGAGATCCGTGAGGTCGTCAAGGAAGTCGATCGCACGCCGCCGGTCGAGCCCATGGGCACGATCCACGGGAAGGTCACCGACGAGAAGGGCGCGCCGGTCGAAGGTGCCACCATCGACTTCGTGGGCACCCAGCTGCCGCGCCAGGCCACCGACGCGCAGGGCATGTTCACCTCGATGCCGGTCAAGCCGGGCAGCTACACGGTCCGGGTCGGCAAGAAGGATTACCACGACCAGGATCTCCAGGTCACCGTGGTGCGCACCGACGCGGCCACCGACGTCACGATGCAGCTCAAGGCCAAGGGGCCCGAGCAGTGCTCGATCTACGTGTTTGTGAAGGACGAAGAGGGCAAGCCCGTCGGAGGGACGCTCCGGGTCGAGGGCAAGTCCATGGACGAGAAGGAAGTCAAGCAGGAGGTCGCGTTGTCGGCCGAGGGCAAGGCCGAGGTGAAGGTGTTCCCCGGTGCGTATGAAATCATCTACAGCGAGCCCGAGCACCTGACCCGGTCGGCCACGGTCACGCTGCCCAAGTGCACGGTCACGCCCGTCGAGTTGATCGTGAAGAAGAAGCCGGCCAAGTCCACCGCCCAGATCAACCGCAAGCAGCGGCAGATCACCATCACCGAGCGCATCCAGTTCAAGCTCGACAGCGCCGAGCTCCTCGCCGAGAGCCTGATCATCCTCGACGAGGTGGCCGCGCTGATGATCGACAACCCCGAGATCCTCGAGCTCGAGGTCCAGGGTCACACCGACAACAAGGGCAAGGCCGATCACAACCTGAAGCTGAGCCAGGATCGCGCCGACGCCGTGCGTGAGTATCTGGTCAAGCAGGGCGTCAAGGGCGACCGGCTGACCTCGAAGGGGTACGGACACAACAAGCCCCGCTTCGCCAACATTTCCTCGCGCCTTCGGGAGAAGAACCGGCGCGTGGAGTTCAAAATCAACAAGATGAAGGAAGACTGAGTCTTTCGCAGCAAGGAGTGCAACATGGCGCAGAAAAACGTAGTCGTAACAGCATTACCCTGGGTGGTGACCCTCTTCACGGCCGCCGTCCTGCTGATCGTGACCGTCTCGTTTGACGGCGCGCGATTCGGGCAGGTCTGGCCGGCGATTCCGATGGCCCTGTTCTTCTCGTTCGCGATCCAGGCGTTCCTGACCGACGCCACGAGCTGGATGCCGGGCGCGGGTTTTCTCGGCAGTTTTTTCCTGTTCTGGCTTCTGGCCAGGATGGATGTCATGCCGTTTGGCAAGAGCTGGCCATTTCTGCTGCTGATTGCCGGCCTGCTGGTCGTGGTGGGCATCCTGCTCTCGAAAAACGCGAAGGAAAAAAAGGAATAAAAGGAGTACTCCATGGCGGTTTTAGATTACATCATTCCAGGATATAAAGGCTATAGACAAAGAACAGAGAGCCGCGGCACCGACCGTGCCTTCCGTGACTACATGACGTCCAAACTGAAGGAGTCGCACGATCAACTCGAGCAGTTGAAGATGCAGATCTCCATGGACATCAGCAAGATGGACCTGCTCACCGATGCCGAGCAGACCACGGCATTGCTGACCAAGGTCCGCGACCGGCTGCGGTGGGCCAACCAGGGTTTCGCCGGCACGCTGATGGGCAGCTCCGAGGAGACCGAGGCGATCCAGGCCGTGGAAAAGTTCGACCAGGACCTCGAGGGGCTGCGCGTCAACGTCCATACCCAGTTGCAGAACCTGGCGACCTCCGTGCTCGGCTCGGAGAATCCCAAGCCGTTGTTCTTTCAATTGATGACGGCCCTGCGGCAGATGGACAGTCACCTCAACGAGCGCGAGAACCTGATCCGCAAGTTGTTGCATTGAGGAAAACCGGTTTTCAGCTTGCGCCACCGTGCGCTTTGATGCTTTGATCCGGTGTGGTAAACCCCAGACGACGCGAGGACGGACTCCTCGGGTTGGGAGGAAAGAATGGCAGTAATTGATCTTCTCGAATTTCAGGATCAATCCAGATCGGTACTCGGCAAGCGGCTTCCGGACGACCTGCGCGCAGACATCAAGATCGGCGCGCAACTGATCGTCCGGGAGAGCCAGATGGCCATCTTCTACCGGGGTGGCCAGGCCCTGGACACGTTCGGACCGGGCCGGCACACGCTGACCACCGGCAACCTCCCCCTGCTGAGCAAGGCCGTCAACAAGCTCTTCGGAGACAAGACGCCGTTCCAGGCCGAGGTTGTCTTCGTGGACTGCGGGCTCATCGATGACGACTCCTGCAAGTGGGGCACCAAGGAGCCCATGAACTTTTCCGATGCCACGATGGGCATCGTGCAGTTGCGCGCCTTCGGTACGATGACCTACAAGATCGTGGACTCGCAGTTGTTCATCAACAAGCGCATGAAGAGCTCCTCGATCTACAAGACCAGCGACTTCGCCAACTGGGCCAAGGACACCATCGTCCAGACCATGCTCGGCGTGCTCGGCGAGGTCATGAAGACCATCATCGACCTGCCCGCCCTGCTGACCAAGATCAGTTCGGCCTGCAAAGCCCGCGTGGCTGCCGATTTCGCGAAAAACGGCGTCGAGCTCGAGGATCTGCGCATCGGCGGCATCAGCCCGCCGCCCGAGGTGCAGGCGAAGATCAACGAGTTCTCCGGGTTCGGCCTGTTCAAGAAGGACCTGCCCCAGTTCCAGCAGTACCAGATGGCCTACGCCGTGCGCGACGCCGCCCAGAACGAGGGCGGCATGGCCGGCGCTGGCATGGGCGCTGGCATGGGCATGGGCATGGGCATGGGCATGGGCTACATGATGCCGGGCATGATGGCTCCGGGCATGGCGCAGCAGCAGGGCGGCTATCCTCCCCAGGGTGGTTATCCTCCGCAGGGCGGCTATCCGCCGCAGCAGGGCTATCCGCCGCAGGGTGGTTATCCGCCGCAGCAGGGCTATCCCCCGCAGCAGGGCTATCCCCCGCAGCAGGGTGGCTATCCCCCGGGTGGAGGTCTTCCTCCGCAAGCGGCAGCTCCGGTCGCAGCCGC
>PHAZ01000147.1 GCA_002841825.1 Deltaproteobacteria bacterium HGW-Deltaproteobacteria-22
AAGCGGGAGACCAAGATCGGGCGCGAGCTGCTGCACGTGTTCGCCGCCCGCACCGCCGATGCCCCCAGCGACAATCTGGGCCCCGAGGGCAGCTCGCTGCGTCCGCGGGTCGTCGACGTCGAACTGGACACCCTGCAGAAGCACCTGCGAGGCGAGAAGAACACGCAGGGAAAGAACTTTGCCGAGGTGCTCGCTGCGCTGTCCGGTGTCGAGGGGGACGTCCCCGCCTGCGGGGAGGCCCTCGCCTCGATGCCGTTCGACCGCTTCCTGACCCGCCTGCAGGATCTGTGCGCAGGTCCGTCCAAGTTCTTCAAGCGGGCATGGGACTTCCTCTCCTACGACAACTTCCTGCTGCCGCATTACTCCGGGCCCATCGTCACTGCCTTCAAGCAGATCCTGCGCGGCCTGAAGAAGTCGGAACTGGGTCAGTACGACTGGACCATGCGCTACGAGGAGATCGAGTGGACCTATCATGTCGTGCAGGCGCGGATGCTCCTGCTGCGGGGGTTTTCCCATCTGCTGCGGCGCTCCCCGGATTTCTGGGTCCAGAAGATGCAGACCGAGTACCACCCCCTGGCGTTCTGCGCGAGCACGATCGTCTACTCGGCCCACCGCACCCTGCGGGCCGGGCACCTCGGCCCCGAAGAATCGCTGCCGCTGGCATTCACGGTGGTGGAGCTGGCCCACGGCAAGGCATGGGCCGCCGCCTATCACATGGATTCCAACGCGGTGATGCCGTTTCTCAACCACTATTTCCGCTTCTCCTTCGAGCGGCAGCACCAGCTCGGCCAGATCATGCTGCGGGTGCTCTATGAACTGTTCGCGACCATGGAAGCCGACGTGGAGAAGCAGGACTTCATCGATCGCACGCGCCTGCTGCTGGAGCAGGAGGGCGAGCACCGCGTGGAGCCGGCGATCTGCCTGCGCCAGCTTCACCAACTGTACGCGCATGACTACTTCGGACCGCTCTTCAGGGGTTTTCCTCCCGAGAAGGAGCAGGACCTGATGTCAGCCTGGTGGCAGGGCCTGGCCTACGAGGTCGGCGGTCTGGGCGTGACGTGGGACTTCCAGGAACTGGACTGGAAGAAGAACGTCATCGATTTCGAGGCCTATTTGGAGAACGAGACCTTCCAGCAGCTCGCGGATCCGATTCTGCGGCTCTTCTACGGCATCTGTGTGCCTGGTTCCTGGAACCGGTAGCGGCTTGCACAGGGGTACAAAGCGATGTCCCAACGTTACAAACTCGGCCGTTCCTCCCGCTGCTCGCTGGTGATCTCGGAGGAGAGCATCTCCCTGGAGCACTGCATCCTGATCGACTCCGAGACCATGCTGCGCATCGAGGACGTGAGCCAGAACGGCACCTGGATTCTTCGCCAGGGCGTCCGCCGCCGCCTGCAGCGACACGTGCTCGAGACCCTGCAGCCTGAGGATATCCTCTTCTTCGGCTTCTACGACCATCCCTATTCCGTGCTGTCCCTGTTCGAGCAGATCCGCAAACTGCGCCTGCCCGTCGGCAGCCAGAACGTCCGCTGCCCTGTGCACGGCGTCATCTACCTGGAGTCCAGAAAATGTCCCCTGTGTCCGAACTGAAGGCCTACAAGGAGCTCCTCGCGTCGCTGTTTCGGAACCGCATGTTCCTGATCGGCTTCGGCGCGTTTGCCGCGATCGTGATGATCCTGTTCATGATGCTGCTCTTCCCGCGCGGCAGCGCGTTGGCCAAGCTGCTGCTGGACTGGCAGTCCGATTCCGCCTCGATGGTGCTGCCCTACCCGTTCACCATCCAGAACATCATGTGGATCCTGTTCGGCGTGGCCCTGGGAGACGCGTACTTCCGCAACGTCTGCGCCCAGAAGGAGGCCAAGAGCCTCACGCTGGGGCTGCTCCCCGAGAGCCAGAGCGTGGTCATCACCAAGGACAACCTGCCGGAGATCATGGAAAAGGCCTACCTGCTCAAGGCCGGACAGAACCTGTTCCTGGCCCGGCTGATCCACTCCACGGCCATGAGCTTCCAGACGCACACCTCGGCCCAGCAGGCTCACGAGATCATGAATTCCCAGGTGGAGCTCGAGCTGCATCACCTGGACCTCAAGTACACGCTGATCCGCTACATCTCCTGGCTGCTGCCCACGCTGGGCTTCATCGGCACGGTGGTGGGCATCGCCTCGGCGCTCAACGCCATCGATGTCAGCCGCGCCCCGCGCCCCGCCGAGATCGCGCAGGTCGCGTCGGCACAGAACCCCGACGATGCCACGGAGAAGTCGCAACCCAACTCCTCCGAGGAGGTGACCAACAAGCTCGGACTGGCGTTCAACACCACCATCGTCGCGCTGCTGCAGAGCGTGCTGGTGGTGCTGCTGGCGCAGTTCCTGCAGAAGAAGGAAGAGGAGATGGTCAACGTCCAGAGCCAGTACTGCCTGGACAACCTGGTCGTCCGGCTCTACAACCCTGACGTATAGGCACCGGCACCATGAACCTGTCGCACAAGAAAAACCGCGAAATCATGGTCTTCTCGATCTCGTTCCTCGACGTGATCGCGTCGGCGCTCGGGGCGATCCTGATCCTGTTCATCATCCAGTACAACAAGACCCAGACCGCCCGCACCGAGGCCGTGGTCTCCGAGGCACGGCACACGCAATGCACCGAAGCCCTGCAGGAGTTCGCCCGGCAGGACACCCAGCTGGCCACCACGTCGTATCCGTACGACGCCGTCAGCGAGAAGCCCTTCGACAAGACCACGATGTACGAGCACGAGAAGTACACCGACAAGCCGCACCCTGAGGAACCAGTGATGGCCCCGGTGGCCGTGGCCCCCGTGGTTCCGATGAACGTCGCACCCGTGCCCGTCAACGTCGCCATGCAGCAGACGCCACCGCAACCGGACCAGCCGCAAATGGGCCCCGCCACCGCCGACGCCACCGGGCTCACCCGGCCGGACATGACCCCTGATCTTGTCGAGCCCGTCATGACCGAACCGTCGATGATCGAGCCCGGCATGGCCGAGCCCGTCATGGTCGAGGTGGCGACCCGAACCGACGCCAGGAAGGTCGCAGCCGTTGACATGCGCCCCGAGCTGCCCACGAAGGTGCAGACACCGGTACCCCCCCCCGAGCCCGTGAAACCGGAGGAGCGGGAGAAGGAAAAGGAGAAGCGCATCCTGCCGGAGCTGCCCGCCGGCTACCAGGGCAAGACCCTGGCGACCTGCGTCACCGCACGCGAGAGCGTCACGGTGAAGTTCTTCGACTACGACCAGCCCGATGGCGACACCATCATGGTCTCCTGGAACGGCCGCAACATGACGCGCATCAAGCTCCTGGAGAAGCCGACCTCGGGCTATGTGTTCACGCTGGCGCGCGGCCGCTACAACATCATCGTGATCAAGAACATCTCCAACGGGTTCTACCCGGTCAACACCGCCAACGTCTCGATCTCCGGCTGCGGCCAGGCCCGCTGGAAGATCCGCGAGGTCGGCGACAGCCGTGTCATCTACATCTACAGGGAATGATCCATGGTTTCCATACTGCTCTCGCTTGCACTGCTGTTTTCCTCCACCCCCGGCGTAGAGGGCCCATCCGACGAGGAGGGCTTCATCGAGGTCGTGCCCGAGAAGGGAAATCCGGTGAAGAAGCTCCACGACGAGACCGGCGCCGGTGAGAAGCCGCCGACCTTCCGCCTGGAACTCTCCGGCGGCCTGCTCAACGTGGACTTCCTGCCGGCGGGTCCCGGCGGACTGGTCTCCGCGGGTGCCTTCTGGCGTCCCGCCGGCGACTGGTGGCTCGGCGCGCGCCTGCTCGGGGGAGCCGCCCCCCAGCGCCACGACGCAGGCACCCTGATCCGCGGTGCGCTGTCTCTGGAGGGCCGGCGCTACTTCATGCTCCACACCGAAGCCAACCGCTTCATCATGGGCCACGTGCTCGGCGGCGTCGGCGGCGAGGTCCTCAAGATGAAGGATTACACGCTCACCGGTCCGTCGTTCTCAGCGGGCGCCGGCGTCGGCGTCGCGCTCTCCCCCACGCTCTACCTGGGTGTCCAGTACGTCCTCACCTTCCCCCTGTGGACCGGCAACGACACCGATCCGAAGGCCTACGCCTCGTATTCCACCTTCTTGTTTCTTGTGACGGTGGGCTTTTAGGGATCTTTCACAGGAAAACAACAGGGGCTCGACCCAGGGCACATGGACCGACCTCCTGAAATGGGGACTTTTCAACATCCATCCATCTGGACAGCTCTGTTGGCGCATGGGATAGTACTGCGTGTCCCCGGTGGCGATGGGCGCCGGACGAGCGGCGGAGGCCCATGATCGCTCTTCGTTTTCACCTTCTTCTCCTGATCCTGTGGCTGGCTGCCGGCTTCGGTTGCCATCCCGGTCGTCCGGGCGATCCCTGCGCCGGAATCACCTGCTCGGATCACGGATCCTGTGTCAGGGACGACACCGGCGCACCCGTGTGCGACTGCGAGGAGGGCTTCCACGCGGAGGATCTGACCTGCGTCGAGGACAACGTCGCGCCCGAGCTCACCTCGGCCGGAAACCTGCAGGTGCCCGAACAGGTGGCCTGCACCCATCACATCACCTGCATTGACGCCAACGGTGACGGTCTGCATCTGGACGTCCTGGGAGCGGATCTTTGCGCGGGCACCCTCACCGATCACGGCGACGGCACCGGCGACTACGTCTTCGGTCCGACGGCCGAGACCGACGGCGGCAGGAACTGCCTGCTGTCGGTGACCTGCACCGACACCCACGGAGAGATGGCGGCGCAGACCGTCTTCGTCGAGATCGTCGAGGCCAATGCAGTTCCCGTGATCATGAACCTGCCCGCCGATGTCGGTCTCCACTGGCGCGCCGCCGGCGAGTTCCAGGCGATGGCGACCGATCCCGACGTGCCCGCCGATGTGCTGCAATGGAACCTCGCGGCGACGGACTGCACCTTCTCCCCCGTCGTGGAGACCGCCGGTCTGGTGTCCTGGACCTGCAGCCGGAAGGAGACCTGCGCGTTGTTCCTGCGCGTGGTGGACTCCGGCCAGGAGCCGCTTTCGACCGAGGGCACCCTGACGGTGCGTTGTGTCAACACGCCACCGGTGATCGAGGTCCCGCCCCCGACCACGGCCTTCGAGGGCCTGCGGACCTCGCTGACGGCCTCCTGTGCCGATCCCGACGGCGACCCGGTCACCCTGCGCGTCGAAGACGCCTGGGACACCTGCGGGGGAACGATCTCCGGAGACTCCTACATCTTTACACCCACGGCCGCCCAGGGCGGCGGAACCTGCGTGGCGGGCTTCACCTGCGGCGACACGCAGGACAGCGTGACCGGCACGACAACGGTGTCCGTCACCGCATACACGGGTCCTATCCAGCTCCGGATCGTCGCGGGAAACCTGACCAGCGGCAATTACTCGGACTACGATCCGGGGCACGGCCTGCGGATCCTGCAGGCCCTTCGTCCGGATCTCGCGCTCGTGCAGGAGATGAACTACCTGGGCAACACCCCGGCCGACTACGACGCCTTCTCCGGCGCGATCGTGGGGACGGACCACTGGGTCGTGGACTACGCGTGGTTCGGACTCCCCAACGGCATCCTCAGCCGGTGGCCGATCCTCTCCAGCGGCTGGTGGGACGACCCCACCGTGAACAACCGCGAGCTGCTGTGGGCCGAGATAGACCTGCCGGGACCGGTGGATCTGTTCGCGATCAGCGTGCACCTGCACACCAGCCCTGCCGCCGACCAGGTCACGGCGGCGCTCGTGATCGTCAATGCGGTCAAGGCGCACCGACAGTCTTTTCCCGGGAAATTCCTTTATGTCGTGGGGGGGGACTTCAACGGCACCTCCTCGGTCTCTGCGGGCGGTTTCGGCACCGACGGCGTCTTCTCGGTGGCCCCGCCGCATCCCGTCGACGATCTGGGCAACACCAACACCAACGCACCCCGCAGCAGCCAGTATGACTTTGTCCTGGTGGATCCTGCGCTGCGGGCCATGCAGGTACCGGTCGTGTTCGAGTCGGTCTGGGGTCACGACGTCAGGACCTACCCCGACGGCCTGGTCTTCGACACGAGGACCTTCACGCAGGAGGTCCTCGACGAGTTCTTTCCCCCCGCGCTCACCACGGACTCGTCCGCCGCCGGGATGCAGCACATGGGCATCGTAAAGGATTTTTTATTACCGTAAGGCTTGCCGTTGGTTCCGATCCTGCGTCCGGTGGATGATGGAATCGTCTGTCAGGGGGTGCGGGACAACTACTGTTGGTTGTTGGTGTTGCCGGTGCCAAGCGTGAGGCCGAGGATGTCGTAGACGCAGGTGGCCACGGGGGCCGGAGAGCAGGAGGTCGCAGCCTCGATGCAGTCGATGGTGTGCTGCACGAAAGCGGGCTTGAAGCACTTGATCATGTCGCCGTCGCCGTGCTGGCGGGTGATGCACTGGGCGATCTCGGCCTCGCTGGGATCCGTGTTGCCGTCGCACTCGAGGATCTTCAAGCAGGCAGCGCGGTTGTAGTCGGCGGTGTCGGTCGTGCACAGGGCCTCGGACCCGGTGGCGCACATCTCGGGATCCGCCGTGAGTTCGGTGCACTCCGCGTCCAGCAGGCAGGTACTGTAGGCGTCGAGGTAATCCGCGAGCATGTTCGCGGCCATCTCCTCGCACTCGGTGGTGCACTCGGAAAGGGTGGGTCCGAGCGCGCAGTCCACGGTCTTCTGGCAGGTGTCCGCACACCACTGCTCGGCGTTGATGCCACCACCACCATCATCATCACAGGCGATGGCAAGCGTGGAAATGGCAAGCAAAGACAGAACGATAAATAATTTGTTAATCATAATCAATCTCCTCTCCGGTGAAACACGCACCGGTCGCAGGTGATAGTGCCACAGGTGGCAGAAAACAGGTCAAAATAGTTTTTGCAAAGTGGCGCGTACCCCACCACCGCAGCCCGCCTCGCGAGCATACGAGCGCGCCCGCAACGCGGGCGTACAGACCAGCGAAGGATTGCGCCAGACCCGTAACCGGGTCTGCGACCCCGAAGGGGCCGTCGCAATCCTGGTGAAGAGGAAAGACTCCTACTTTACGGCATCGCAACCGACTCCGTGCAATTGGCGTATCAACTTGCAGGCTCCCTCGGGGGTGACCTCGACGGTGATCGTGGGACCGTTGCCGATCTCACGCACCGAGATCGCGAAGTGCAGGCCCTCGCCGACCTTCTTGTTCACGGTCCGGGTATTGACGCCCACCCAGAAATGATCCATGCCACGGACGACGAAGAGCGGACCGCCTGAGTTTCCCTGGTTGATCGCCGCGTCGTGCTGGATCACACGGCCCTCCTCACGCAGGGAGGAGACGCGGCCGAAGGTCATGGTGCCCGACAGGGTCCGGTCCAGCGGGGTGCCCACTGCGATGAGGGAATCGCCAAGCTCCACCGGGTCCTTTCCGAAGGGTGCAAGCAGGAAATCGCGGCCAGCCACCAGCGCGGCCGGTCGGGTGCGCAGGATCGCCAGGTCGAGGTCGGTCTGCACGTCCAGCGCGGTGACCTCGAGTTCCTTCCCGTTGTGCGTGAACACGGTGATCTGCCACTTCAGGACATCCAGGTCTCCGCCCACGGGCTCGCTCCTGGAGAGCTCCTCGAGCCCCAGGCAGTGACGGTTCGTCACGATGGTCAGCACGCCGTTCTTTTCCTCGCGCACCACGCCCGAACAGTGCCACTGCCCCTTGTCGTCGGACAGGACGTCCTTCTCGACCCAGCGGCCCACGAGCGTGACCGAGGTCTTGAGCAGGTCCCTGGTCTGGATGTTCGGCACGCGCGGCTTTTCGGGCTCGGGTGCGGGCGCGGTGCCCGGACCCTTGGCTGCGACGGTGTCCGGGCCGGCACCCTTCCCGGTGCAGGAATTGCAGGACAACTGGACGGACATCGACAGAAGCAGCAGGAACAGGCGAAGAAGCATGAGTCACTCCCGGTGAGCCGGATTACCGTAGCAGGCGTCACGCGCGCGCGCAAGTCCGAAGCCGACGGGCAAAAACAAAAGGGTTGCGCCCGCGCGCGTGAAACACTAGGATTGCACATTTAAGATCCGGATCCTTCCTGTGAAGCCCCGGCTCAGGCGGTCATCATGATGAAAATACCACGTTCCTCCAAGCTTTTTCCCCGCGCGACACCGCGCGTCCTGTTCTTTGTGCTTGCGCTCGGTCTCCTTCTCCCGGCCTGCCGGAGCAACGATCCCCGCAAACCGGCCGGAGAAAAGGCCCCACCCGTACGGATGGTCTTCAGCTTCCAGAACGAGAACACCGAGGAGGGCGACACCCTCACGACCCGCGAAGTCTGGTCGCTGCCGGGGACCGGCGGGGATCTGCGCAACCTGGTGGTCACCTACACAAGGCTGGGAAAGTCCCGCACGATCTTCTCATGCAACAACACCAACGCCTACGAGGTCCTGGTGGTCTACCAGTTGACCGCAGAGCCGGCCGACGACGGCTCCTGGAAGATCGTGAAGGAGGAGAAGAAGCACACGCAGGCCGCCTGTGACGGCGAGCTGCCGAAGTACGTGGGCACCACACTGCGGCTGGCCGGCCCCGATGGACCGGGGATGCCGTACCTGGTGCACGCACGCGGAGGAAAAAACCGCATCCTGTGGTCCCATACCCCCTCGGGCAGCTGGATCTACCGCCGCAGCACCCCCACACAGTCTGAAGAGCAGAAGGTCGAACTGGAGCTCTGGACGCTGCAGCTCGTGGGAACCGACCGTGTCACCGGTCACTACGACCGCATGGAGATCCGCGAGACCACCAACGGCCAGACCTTTGCCTGCAACGGACGCAAGGAGATCGTACTCTTCACGCGGTTCACCGTGGAGGGCACCTTCCAGCCCAATGGCCAGATCAAGTTTCGGGAGACCGGCTACTCCACCCAGAGCAACCACCCCTGCGAACGAACCGAAAAGCGCTATCTCGATACCTATTCCGGCATCCTGATCGGCGACACCATCCGGCTCAAGACCCGCGACGACGACGTCGAGCAGGTCCTGAACCGCCGGCATGGACTCTAGACGAAAGGACAACCTCATGATTTCCCGTGATTTCCTTCTGAGCATCCCCAAGACCGACGTCCACCTGCACCTGGACGGCTCCTTGCGCCTGTCCACCCTGATCGAACTGGCCCAGGAGTACAACGTGCGGTTGCCCTCGTACACCGAGGAAGGGCTGCGCGAAACCGTATTCAAGGACAAATACGCCAGCCTCGAGGAGTACCTCGCCGGCTTCGCATACACCACCGCAGTGATGCAATCCGAGGCAGCCCTGGAGCGCGTCGCCTACGAGCTCGCCATCGACAACCAGAACGAGGGCGTGCGCTACATCGAGGTGCGCTTTGCCCCTCAACTGCACCAGCACAGGCACATGACAGCGATCAACGTTCTCAAGAGCGTCCACAAGGGCTTCGAGCGTGCCAAGCGCGAGTTCAACTCACAGCCCGCGGTTGTGTCCCACGAGGAACCCCAGTTCGAATACGGCATCATCGTCTGCGCGATGCGGATGTTCGCCCGCGGGTTCTCTGAGTATTTCGACGACCTGCTGTCGGTGCACGCCCACTCGGATCCTCGCCAGGTGTTCGGCCTGGCCTCCCAGGAGCTGGTCCGCGCCTCCGTGGTT
>PHAZ01000148.1 GCA_002841825.1 Deltaproteobacteria bacterium HGW-Deltaproteobacteria-22
GGCTTCATAGCGCGTGCCATCGGGCAGGGTGCCGCCAACATGCGCGTGGATGCGGTTGACCCGCTCGATCGCCTTCACGGCATCGTCGCGGTGGCCGCCGCGTCACCCGCCAGCGCCGATCAGCTTTCGACCGCCACAGTCACGCTCGATGAATTCATGTTCTTCAAACGCCACATCGTGTTTCAGCTGATGGGCCTGACGCTGATGATCGGGCTGTCGTTTGCCAGCCGGGATCAGGCGCGCCGCATCGGCATTCTGGTCGGCGCGATCATGTTGGCGCTGATGTTTCTGGTGCCGATTATCGGTGAGGAAAAGAACGGCGCGCGGCGCTGGATCAATCTGGGCATGTCGCTGCAACCATCGGAGTTCCTCAAACCCGGCTTTGCGATCATCTGCGCGTGGATTTTGAGCTGGCGACTGCGCGATCCCGGCCTGCCGGTGATCCTGGCCACGCCGCCCATCGACAGCCACTATTTCAACTATTACGAGTCGAAGCATCACGACGCCAAGGTCACGTTCCTGCGCGTGGACGCGGCCCTGGGGCCTGAGTTGGTCGCGGATCTGCCCGAGGTCGTGGACGCCGACGGCCGCAGCGTTCACGACCGGGTGCTCGAGCGCGCCCGGACGCTGCTGCCCGAGGTGCAGTTCGAGGCGCAGAAACTGAAGAAGAGCGAGCTGCCCCTCGTGCTGGTGATTCCTGAGCTCCAGCGGCGCTTCAAGGAGATGATCGCCCACCAGTCCCCCCGCGGCGAGAACCCGTTCGGCGCGCACCAGTGCGTGCTCAATCTTCGGCACCCGGTCATCGAACGCCTGGATCCGGCCCATGCCCATCCCCTCTCCGAGGAGACGGCCCGGGAGGCCCTCACCCATTTGTATGACCTGGCGCTGCTGCCCCACAAGAAGCTCGACCCCGACGCGGTGGACCGCCTGTTCGTGCAGGCCGGCAGCCTGATGGGCCGCCTCTCCGGCGACGTGTGATCCCCATGAACGGAACCGCAGGGCCCGGTCCGGCCCGATCGTCGTGACCGGTACGGAAAGAACCGCCATGGACGCAGGCCCGGGGCAGGTCCGCAGGGAGCGCAGGGCCATTGCGCTGGCGCTCTACACGGTGCTGGCCTGGAGCACGGTGGCCACCGCGTTCAAGCTCGCGCTGCGCCACGGCGACGTCTTTTTGCTGGTGTTCTTCTCGACGCTGGTGTCCGCGCTCACCCTGGCGGCGCTGGGGGCGGTCCAGGGGCGTCTGCGCGCGTTCCTTGAATTTTCGCGCCGGGATCTGGTGGGGCTGCTCAACCCGGTGGCGTATTACCTGGTGCTGCTGGCGGCCTATGATCGTCTGGCGGCCCAGCAGGCGCTGGCGCTCAACTACACCTGGGTGCTGGTGCTGGCCGGGCTGTCGGTCCCGTTTTTGCGCCAGAGGTTCTCGCGGAAGCTGGCTGCGGCGCTGCTGCTGGGCTATGCCGGTGTGTGGATCATCGCCTCGGGCGGCCGCCTGACGACCTTCTCCGGCATCGACCCGGCGGGGGTCGCCCTGGCGCTGCTGTCCACCCTGATCTGGGCCGGCACGTGGATCGTGAACACCCGCTCGGCCGGGGATCCGCTGGCGGGCCTGACGCGCCAGTTCCTCCTCGGGGCGCTCGTCTCCGGTGTGATATGGCTCATCTCCGGCGCCGGGTTCTCGGCGCCCGCCTTCGCAGGGGCCGCCTACCTGGGCGTGATGGAGATGGGGCTGTCATTCTTCACGTGGCTGCTGGCGCTGCGCCTGACCAGGCAGGCCTCCCGCGTCACGGTGCTGGTGTTCCTCTCGCCGGTGCTCTCGCTCCTGTGGATCCACCTGGTCCTTGGAGAACCCGGTCGGCTCCCGACCTGGATCGGCATGGGGATGATCCTCGCCGGGGTCGCCCTGTCGCGCCGGGCCGGGCCTCCAGACGTAACTTGACTTTCCGTCCCGCCACCAGATACTGGGAACGCCGGGATGGAGCCGGCATCATCACATGCATTTTCTTGATGCGCGCACAGTCGTCTTCCTGAACATCCTGACCGATGCGCTGTGCGTGGCGATCCTCCTCATGCTCTGGCGGCAGAACCGCCTACGTTTCAAGGGGCTTGGCTTCTGGCTCCTTGATTTTCTCTTCCAGGCCATCGGGCTGCTGCTGATCGCGGTCCGGGAGGGAATCCCCCTGGGAGTCTCGGTGCTGGGGTCGAACCTGTTCGTGATGTCGGGCGCCGTCCTGGGCTACCTGGGCCTGCGGCGCTTCCTGGACCTCCCCGTGCGGGTCCGCTTCCACGGGTCGTTGTTGGCGTTGTTCATGAGCCTGCAGGCGCTTTTCCTGTACGTCGTGCCCAGCCTCTCCGGACGAAACCTCGTTGTCTCGACCGTCCTGCTGATCATCTGCGGTCAGAGCACCCACCTCCTGCTTGTCCAGGTCCATGCCGGCATGAGCAGGATCACCCGCGGCACGGGCATCATCTTTCTGGGCTTCTGCCTGTTCAGCCTGTTTCGCATCGCGATCATCCTGCTTTCCAGTGGGCCGGATCAAAATTTCTTTCATTCGGACACCGGAAATCTAATTATTATAATAACGTATCAATTATTATTAATATTACTCGCCATCGAAATGACCTTGATGGTGAACCGTCGCCTGCTGGCCGACCTTCATGTCCAGGAGGGAAAGTTCTCGCTGCTCTTCCAGGCCTCGCCCAGCGCCGTCGTGCTCTCGAGTATGGCCAACGGGCGGATCCTGCAGGTCAACGACGCCTTCCTGCACATCTCGGGTTACTCCGCGGAGGAGCTCCTGGGCCGGACCACGGTGGAGCTGGGCCTGTGGGAGAACACCGAGGAGCGGCAAGCGGTCGTGGCCCGGCTGGCCCGGCACGAGGGCATACGGGGGGAGGAGACCCATTTCCGGAGGAAAAACGGCGAGATCCTCGTCGGGTTGTTCTCCTCGGAGGTGATCGAGCTCCAGGGGGAGCCGCAGTTGATCTCGGTCATCGTCGACATCACCAGGAGGAAGCGGGCCGAGCAGGAGCGGGAGCGCCTCGTGGACGACCTGAGGCGGGCGCTGTCCGAGGTGAAGACCCTCAGCGGACTCCTGCCGATCTGCTCGAGCTGCAAGAAGATCCGGGATGACAAGGGCTACTGGAGCCAGGTGGAGATCTACCTCCGGAGGCACACCGATGCGGAGTTCAGCCATGGCATTTGTCCGGAATGCGTCCGGCGACTCTACCCGGAATATGAATCGGACAAGGATTCCTGAACGGACACCGGCCCGCGGGTGGCCCGCATGGTCGGCTATTACTTCTCCGGCATGAAATCGGCGTACAATTCCCTGGAGCAGCTCGGACAGATGCCGTGGGTGAGCACCGTGTCCGTGTTCCGCGACAGGTAGTTCCCGAGCTCCATCCAATAGCCGTCATCGTCGCGCAGCTTGCCGCACCCCGTGCAGACGGGCAGGAGGCCCCTCAGGGCGCGGACCTCCCCGAGGCTGCGCTCGAGGTCCTGGATCAGGGCGGACTTCTCCTCGTTGATCCGTTCCAGTTGCAGGGCCTGCCGGGACTGTTCCCCATGGGCCGCCGAGAGCTGGGTGAAGAAGGTGGTGCGCGTCACCTCCATGATCAGCGTGAACAGGAAGAGCAGCAGGTATACGGCCACCGCCCGGAGGACCACGGGGAAACTGTAGACAGGGATCCATTCGACGGTGTGGGACAGGCCGAAGCAGACCAGCGCCCCGGCGAGCACCAGGGCGGTGGCCAGCGTGCCCCGCCGGGCCCCCAGCACCATCAGGGCCATCACGGGATACACGAGCATCCAGACGAAGCCGCTCTCCAGGACGCTGCCGTGGGCCACCAGGGCCAGGAAGAACAGCCCGCCCAACGCGGTGGCCAGGGCCGCGGTGCGTGCCACGTCCCTGCGGAGCTGCAGCCGGACATACAGGAAGGCCAGCAGGAGCGTCAGGGAGAAGTCCAGGATCGCCGGCAGCCGGTTTCCGCGGAGCCAGGCCAGGGTGCCGAACAGCAGGGCGAAGGATCCCGCGCCCAGCAGCGTGGCGTTGACCAGGGCCAGCGGCGTGGACTGTCGGGCGACGTCATCGGGAAGAACACCGGAGATTCGCCGGCGCCATCTGGGGAAGGAAGGGCGCGGATCCGTCATGACTGCCTGCCCTTCACGCAGTCCGGACAGAGGCCCGTCTCGACGCGGGCGTCGGTATGGGCGGTGAGGTACTGTTCCAGTCCGTTCCAGTATCCGTCGTCGTCCCTGATTTTCTTGCAGTACGAACAAATCGGCAGGAAACCCTTGAGGATCTTGACCTCGGCCAGGCTCTTCTGATGGCGGCGGATCAGGATCTCCTTCTCCGCCTCCTCCGCCTTCAGCCGCCCGATCTGCTCGACCAGCTCGGCCCGCTTGTCCCGGAGCTCCCGAAAGACCCGGTGTCGCCTCTCCTCCATGAAATAGACCATGGCGGTAATCAGGCCGTAGACGGAGAGGGCCCGCACGAAGATGAATCGAGGGTAGGGCGTGAGGCCGTTGAACTGATGCGCGGAGAGAAAATAGGCGAGCATCACGATCCAGTACAGCCCGGCCAGGCGCAGCCCGGACTTCGAGCCCAGCAGGAAGATCGTGATCACCGGAAGGGACAGGGACCAGACGTAGGTGGCCTGTCGAACCTCTCCCCTGGCCAGCACGAACAGGAAGAAGAGGGCGGAGGCCGTGATGGCGATCCCGGAGACCAGCCGGAGGTTCCCGCTGCGGCGGAGAATCAGGTTTGAAGCCAGGACGATCGCGCAGGTGACCGCGTCGGCCATTCCCAGGCCCGTGTTCCCTTCGAGCAGGTTGTGGATGGCGAAGAGCATCAGGAACAGACCACCCGCCAGGGTGGAGAGGTTCAGGATGACGGTCAGGCGCAGGCTCTCGGGGTCCGCGTCCGGCGGGAGACCGCAGGTCAGCAGGTTTCTCAAGCGGTCGGGATGGGGTCGGGCAGGTGTCATCGCGGTGCCATGCTACTATTCATCGGCTGATTTGGTATGGAAATTTATTCAGTGGGTGGAGAATCAACCGGCTTCGTGGTAGGTTGTCGTGCCTGGACCGGTCCCGTACCGGTCCCCGACGGGGTAGCTGTCAGCATGTGGACGAGCCTGTTTTATGTGGTTTTTTTCATTTTTTCCCAGAACGCCGAGCCGGATCCGGCGGCGGTCCCCGGTGCAGCTTCCGAGGCCGGGCCCGCCGAGGAGAGGCCGACCTCCAGGCTCACACGCCAGACCTGGTGGCAGGCCGACCCGTTCGAGCGGACCCGGTACTGCAACCAGCTCGCCGAGGAGGTCGACGCCGAGAAGGCCAGGGCCGTGATCATGGCGCCGCTGGGCTCCTCGGCCGTGGAGCGCGTCCGGGAGTACCTGGCTCTGCGAGGGGCCGCGCTGCCGCCGCCCAACGGGGCCTTCTTCGAACCCAAGGTGAAGTTGTCCACGACCGACACCCGCCGCACCCGCTCCGCGCCGCCGCCGCCGCCGGTCACCGACCTGCTGCTGGGGGTGCCCTACACGACGCAGGACGACGCACGGAACCAACTGTTCGCCGATCTGGCCGAGCGGGGATGCCTGCTGCGCGGTCTGGGGCGGCTCAAGGACCTGGCCTCACCGCCGGTGATGTTCGAGGCGGCGTTCTTCGAGCCCACGCTGATCTTCCGTGAGGAGATCACAGCCGCGCTGGCCGAGTTCGGTCCGCTGCTGGTGCCCGCGTTCCTGGAGGAGTCGCTGAAGAACCCGGACAGGGAGAAGCAGCCCGACGCTTACTTTCGCAGCCGCTGGGCCCGGTTCGTGCTGCAGAGCACACCGTCGGGCAACCCGCGGCTGAACCTGCAGAGCGCCACCCTGGACCTGCAGAAGAAACTCATGGACATGTATGCGTCCTTCCAGGTGGCCGAGGCCATCGGCCCGATCCTGTCCTTTGCCAACCATGAGGACGAGGAGCTGCGCGCTGCGGCCCGCGAGGCCATCGTGACCTACCTCTCGACCGGGACGACCCGCGCCAAGATGGGCACGGTGAAGACCGCCGGCGGCCAGGAGACCCAGGCCGTGCTGTACATCTCCGCCCGTTCGCAGGCGTATCATGCCGTCAAGCAGCAGCTCGAGGATGTCACGCGCGGCGACTACGACCGCACCACGGTCGGCGAGGAGCTGGCGCGCCAATTGTTCCGTCAGTGGGATCTGGCCCGCATGAAGAAGCACGAGGTCGCGTTCGCGCAGGCGCTGCAGCAGGCGAAGTCCGGCGACCTTGACGGGGCCGTGGACGCCTACCGGCAGATCCTCGCGTTCGCTCCGCAGATTCCGGGCAAGGATCGCATGGCGCCGGCGTTCCTGCTCAAAGCTCGCCAGTCCCTCGAGGATCGTGATCTGGCGCAGGCGCTGCAGTATCTCCGGCTGTGCCTGCTCACCCGAGAGGATCCCCTCGTGGAGGCGGATCTCTACTATCTGCTGGGGCTCAAGGAAGAGGCCGCCGGGGATCGTCCCTCGGCGCTGCTGATGCACCGCATGGCGCTGGTCCGCAATCCTGCCCACCTGCACGCAGCTGCGGCCATCCGCGAGCTGGATCCGATGCCGCGAACCCCGGTGGGTGACGACCAGCGCACCGGTCTGCTGCTGGCGTTTCTGGCCGCACTGGGACTGTTCGTGTTCCTTCGCTGGCCCACGGCCAAGGTGTGACATGCGCGGACTCGCCTGCGGACTCCTGATCCTGCTGTCCATGTTCCTGGCCGCGCCTGCCGGGGCCCAGAACATCTCCCTGTCCCTGGACGCCCGCGCCATTGACGAAGCCATGAACGCGGAATACGGGCGCAGCCATTCCCTCAACTCGATGTTCTCGCTGGAGAACGTGACCATCTCGAAGATCACGGTGTTCGCCGTGACCGCGACCTTCGATCTGGTGTTCTCAGGTCACGTCGAGGTCCCCATCCCGTTCGCGGCCACCCGCAGGATCCGCCTCTACCAGACCCTCGCGCTGCAGGCCTCGTTTGTGCCCACCTTCGACGGCAGGAAGATCGAGATACCCGTCCGCAGCATCACCATCTCCTATCAGGACTCGGTCAAGATGAGCCTCGGGAGCCACGCGCTGACCATCCTGGTCGCCTTCAAGCGATGGCTGTTCTCCGATCAGGGCCGGGGCCTGCTGGAGCGGCGGCTTTCGATCAGCCTCGAGTCTCAGTTGAGCTCCTGGTTCGGCAAGCGGGCCTTCACGGGCAAGGTGCTGCTGGCCCAGGACAGGCTGACCCTGCAGTTGGTGCCGAAACCTTGAGTTGACGGGCTCTTTCTGGCACTCCGTAATTGACAATCCGCACATCCGGGGCATAGTAGAAGTCGTTCACAGGAGGCATTTCATGCGTTCAGGTATGTTTGTTTTTTCCTTATGCGCCTTATTTTTCTCCGGCGCGTGCTCGCTGATGGTCAGCTTCGACGAACCGGGCGAGCCCGCGTGCAACATGCTGCCGCCAGATTGCAGCGTAGAGTCGTGCCTGGAGAAGCCCGAGTGTGCCTGGCAGGAGTGCAACCCGGACATCGTCTACTACGACTCGCCGCCCTCGTGCGACCAGGACCAGCAGTGCGTCTACTCGGAGGCCGACGGGGTCACCTGCCTGGCCGACTTCTTCTTCTCCGAAGGCAACTTCTACGGGTTGTGCGATCAGAACCGCTGCCCCCACGGCGGGGTCTGCATCCAGGGGATGGTTGGATCCCCGGCGATCTGTGTTCCCTACTGCAACGTCTACTCCCATTCCCGCTGCCCGGACGGCGGGACCTGCTACAACACCGACGACTCGGCCCTCGTCGACGTGTGCTTCCGCAGCGACGGCTGCGACCCCGTCAAGAACCGGGGCTGCGACAGCGGCATGGGATGCTACATGATCTTCAACAGCGAGACCTCCTGCCTGCCCGCCGGACCGCAGCTGGCCAATGATCGCTGCAAGATCGCCTGGGATTGCGCCGGCGGACACGTGTGCAGCGAGATCGTCGCCGGAGAGACCTATGGAAAGTGCATCAAGGTCTGCGAGGACATCGCGCAGTGCGGGATGAACGAGACCTGCGTGCCCATCGGCGTCTATGGCCTGTGCCAGGGCCCTATTCCCGTGAAATGAACCATCCCTCCGGACAGGCCGGGGAAGGAGCGAGCCATGAGAACCTCGATTTTCCTTTTTAGTCTGGTGTTCGTATTCTCATGCGAGACCGAGGTGAAGAACGTGGATTCCTGCGGTGACAGCCTCATCGACCCCAGTGAGCAGTGCGACGGGGCCGAGCTCGGGGGCGTCACCTGCGAGAACCTGGGGTACTACAACAAGCTGGGCGAGGTGTCCTGCCGGCCCGACTGCACGCTGGACCTGACGGCCTGCGGCAACCGCTGCGGCGACGGCACCGTGGAGACCGACCACCAGGAGCAGTGCGACGGCGAGAACCTCAACAGCACCTCCTGCGTGTCGCTCAACTTCACCAACGGTGGAACGCTGGCCTGCACCGCCGACTGCACCTTCGACACCTCCGCCTGCCTGACCACCTGCGGCAACGGCAACCTCGAGACGGGTGAGGCCTGTGACGACGGCAACGAGGACCCCGGGGACGGTTGCGCGGCCGACTGCAGCCTGGAAGAGGGCTGGATCTGCGAAGGCGAAACGATCAGCACATGCCGTCCCTTCTGCGATCCGGGGCTCGCCTACTGCGCCGGCGAGTGCTTTGACCTGGCCAACGATCCGGCCCATTGCGGCACCTGCGGGCATGCCTGCGGCGGCGGCCAGCTCTGCGCGGGCAGCACCTGCCGCCTGCCGGAGGCAGCCTGGGAGGACGCGGGCAGCTTCGCATCCTTCATGTACA
This sequence comes from Deltaproteobacteria bacterium HGW-Deltaproteobacteria-22, assembly GCA_002841825.1. GTDB lineage: Bacteria > Myxococcota_A > Polyangia > HGW-17 > HGW-17 > HGW-17. The sequence continues at coordinate 8,845 of PHAZ01000148.1, forward strand.
ACGTGCGGACGACCCGCTATGCGATCTCCGAGTGCCCTGACGGTCCTTTCCTGTGGGCCATCGACACGACGGCGGTGCCCATCACCCACCTCATGTACAAGCTCGGCGTCGCCGGCGAACAGTGGGGCCCTGTGGATCCCCCGCTGGACACGGGGATCGTCGAGTCCTACGCCCTCGATGGGGGGCTGGCGGTGGCCTGCCGGGGAGGGGTCCGGGTGGCCGCCTATTCCCTGGGGGGAGGCGACACCGAGCTGGCCGTCCGCTGGCTGGACACCGATGCCGGCCTGTGGAAGAGGTTCGGAGACGCGGCCCTGGTCTCCCAGTGTGGTGGCACGGACTATCTCGGGATGATTGTGGATTCGACCGATTCGCTGCATGTGCTTTCCAACGGTTCGGGCGGCTGTGGCTTCTCGGTGGACTATGCCTGGTGGGACGGCAGCCAGTGGCAGGCGCATCCCTCCATGACGAACATGCCCCGCCAGTTGACACAGAATTCGGCCGGCAACCCTTCCATCGCGACCTACGGTCAAACGGTATATCTCGGAATTGCACATCATTTGGAACTTCCAATTTTGCATACGGCCCATGAGGTCTGGACGTGGCAGAATGACGCCTGGACCCAGGTGGGGCCGGATCTGGACGAGGGGATGGGCCTCAACAACGGCGCCGAGAACATGAGCCTGGCGGTCTCGGCCGCGGGCAGGCTCTGCGCGGCCTTCGTCAAGACGATGGAGTTCGTGCAGAGCGCCCGCCTCCGAG
>PHAZ01000149.1 GCA_002841825.1 Deltaproteobacteria bacterium HGW-Deltaproteobacteria-22
GGGAACGCCCTCTTCGGTGGAGCCCAGGCTCAGAACCTTGTCACAGACGTCCTCGGTGTCCACCCAGTCAGCAAGCGCCTCGCTGGAGATCGACGCCGGGGCGCCGGCCTGCGAGCACAGAACATTGAAGTAATCGATGCCGTCCTCGGTCACCGAACCGCCGTCCCAACTTACATTGAGCGAGTCTTCGCCCCCGACCACCGACACGCCCGTGGGAGCGGCCGGCACCTTCGTGTCGTAGGCCACGGCCTCATTGAAGGCGACGGTGCGGTTCTCGAGATCCGAGAAGATGTAGAACGTCGTGGAGCTCGTCTGGGCCTTGCAGATGCCCTCACCCGGATCCACAAGATGGTTCACCGGAATGGGGATGTACTGCGTCTGATCCTGGAAGGAGTTGATGTTGAGCGAACCGATCTCAGAGCACTCCGTGAGCGCGACGGCGGTGTTCGAGCAGTCGTTGCCGATGTAGAAGAACACATCGGAGGAGTCGAAGGTCCCGGTGTACTGCACATCGAAATAGTACGAGTACGGGTCGTTGGCCTCGGACCACTGATCGCACAGGCAGCGGGCCAGGTTGGTATGCTGGGCGATCTGAACCGCGTTTAGCGCCGTACCTCCGGCGCTGGGAAGCAAGCCATAGCGTCCGTTGATGTTGAACGCCCCCCAGCTCGCGGAGGGTGCGGCACTCATGATTAAAAGGATAAGGAGAAGATGTGTGTATTTCATGCTGAACCTGGCCTTCTTCGATCGGTCGAACAACCGAACTCGCCGGCATTGTCTTCCCTTGTCTGCCGGGAAAAACAGAACCTCACCCTGTTTACTTCAACTTGTTCGATCCCGCAAGAAGTCCGGTGCCCTCCGGCGAATGAATGTCAGCTTGAATCATCCGTCCACTCTCTGCTAAGGTGATGGAGTCTTCACCGGTCTTCAACCATTCGCCCCGGAGGTTTCAGATGCTGCGACACATCCTCATGCCGATCTGCCTGTTGACACATTTATATATAGTAGCGCCGGCGCACGCCCAGGCCCCCCAGTTCGATGCTGACTTTTTCAAGCAGGTGAGCGCCGAGTTCAAGGAGAAGCCCCAGTTGGTCCTATGGGCCGATGTCAAGAACCTTCGCACGAGCTCCTTCTATACCAGCGCGTCCAACACGATCACGGGACTGCTTCATGGCGCGCTGGCCCAGTCGAAGTGCCTCAAGAAGCTCACCATCGCCGATCTGGATTATGCCGTGATGATGGCCAGCGACCTCGACAGCGGTAAATCCGAGCGGGGATACATGGCCATCTCCGGCAACCTCGGCGCCACGGCGCTGCTCAAGTGCCTAGCAGCGGAGAACAAGTGGACGCCCACCACCCTGAAGAACTATCCCGTGTACGAGGAAGCCGGTGGAACGGTGAAGTCGTACTTCTATGCGCTGGGGAATGACGCGATCGTGGTGGTTGCGGGCGACTGGGCGACGAAGATCGATCCTGGAAAGAACGTCTTCGGCGCAGCCAAGATCTCCGGCTTCGCCAAGAGCCGCATCTTCGCCGCGCAGATGGACAAGGCGCCCAAGGGCGCCAAGCTCAAGTCGTTCTCCGGCGAGGTCAAGGCCGCCACCGATCTCGAGTTCGCAGGTTCCATCATCTTTTTGAAGGAGAAGGACGCCATCGATGCTCAGAAGCAGGTCGACAGTGCCAAACAGCAGGGCGCCGGCGCGGGCATGACCTTTGCGAACACCCTGAAGGTCACCCGCACGAAGACCAGGTTGGACGGGACCATGAAGATGACCTCGGCTGAATTCATCGTCGTGGTGTCTCTGCTCAACACAGCCTTGTTCGGAGGCTCCTCGCCACCGCCTCCGACGCCCTCCAAGAAGCCGATCCCCTGACGCCCCGCTCAAAGAGTTCCATGATTTCAATCAGACAAAGAAGTTGGATCCCCAGGGACCGATCTTTTCGGCGCGGGCTTCGACGGCAGGATCAAGACGCGTCACGCCGGGAACGACGAACCTGAGCTCGGGGCCGGCCGAAATGTTGAACTCGGTGACCGGATTGTAGAGATCTCCGTCAAGCGTGAACGGCTCTGGCGTTTCCAGAACAATCCGCATCGTGCTGAGCATCCTGCGATCCATCTGGGGGAACTGCTTGCATGTGCCCCACCATAGAAACGGCATCGCAAAGATCGTGGCCGGTATGTTGGACTGGGTGTTGAGCATCTCGAACCGATCACGCTGCCAACCTGCCCGGGGAAACAACTTGAAGTGCAGCGCGATCTCTTCGGTGAAGCTGCAGAAGACCGAGTTCGGGTTCAACTCGATATCGGGGGCGCCGTCATAACTGACGTGCATCTTCATCGGCTCGAGAAGCCTCTGCGCCTTCACGCCGTTGTGTAGCCCCTCCCAGATGTAGATGCCCAGCAGCGTGGCAGCGTGCCAGTGGGAAGTCCCCCTGGCATAATGTGCACGAAGGTAACGCGTGGGGGTCCCTATTCCGAAGAAGAAGCAGGAGTGCTCGTTGACGCGCAGGAGGTTGCGTCGGATGATCCGCATCGGAATGTTGTGCTTGTAGCGGGTGAGCGCCAGCAGCATCGTCGCGATGCTGTTGTTCCGGATGCCGAACGATCGCGGGATCATGTTCTGCGTGCCCGACGGCAGCAGCAGCAGCGGAGGCAGCGTGTCACCGCCGTACTCGCGCAGCAGTCCCTCGATGGTGCGATGGATCGTCCCGTCGCCCCCCGAGATGGCGATCATGTCGACATCATACCGCTTGAAGTCGCGCACCGCCTGACCGACATCGTCGAGCGTGTAGGTCGAGACGACCTCACCCCGACGTCCCACGATGAAGTTGAGGCTGTCCTTCAGAAGCGGTGACATTTTGTTGAGTCGTGCGTTGGCGTTGCTGATCACTCCGATGCCTGGCATGCGATCCTCCCCAACCCGAAAATAGTCTCTTTGCAGATCCGAAACAAGCTGAAACGGGAGGTCACCACAACAGGCACCGATTTTCTCGTGCCCTGTAATGCATTGATATCATTGATTTTTTTCTCCTTCGTTTTTGGCATGAACGGCCGCATTTCCCGGGCCTTTCACAAGTCTCGTACTCCCTTGAAAACATGGAAAAAAAATGAAATACCAGATTGACAAACTTTCGGATTAACTTATTGTAAAATCCATGAGGACGAAAATTCCTTTCTGTTTTTGAGGTGATACTGTCACGGTTCATCCACGATGGAGGAACCATGAACATGCGGTCCAGAGGTTGCACGATGAAGAAGTCCGAGCTGATCCAGATAATCGCTGATAAGCACGACCAGCCGCGCTCCCGTGTTGAGCATATCGTCAATGCGGTCTTCGACAGCATCACCGAGGGACTCGTCCATCTTGACCGTGTCGAAATCAGAGGTTTCGGCAGTTTCACCGTCCGCGAATACAACGGCTACACCGGCCGTAATCCTCGAAGTGGGTCATCCGTATTTGTTTCACCCAAAAAACTGCCTTATTTCAAGGTGGGGAAAGAACTGAGGGAAGCTGTGAACGCAAAAACCGAAACCAAAACCACGAAAACCACGAAACCCGCCAAAGCCGCTCCGGCCAAGGAGACCAAAGCTCCCGTGAAGGAAGCCAAAGCTCCGGCCAAAACCGCTCCCGCGAAAAAAGAAGCCGTGAAGGAAGTCAAGGCTCCCGCGAAGAAGGCCGCTCCCGCGAAGAAGGCCGCCCCCGCGAAGAAAGCCGCCCCCGCGAAGAAGGCCGCTCCCGTGAAGAAGGCCCCTGCGAAGAAGGCCGCTCCCGCGAAAGAAGTGAAGGCTCCCGTGGCCGAGGCCCCGAAAGTCGACGCTCCCGCGAAGAAGGCCCCCTGCAAGAAGTGCTAACGCTTCTTCTGCCCTGATCGCCCGGCCCACTTCTTCACCCCTCCAACATTCAAAGGACCTTTCCGATCCAGTGCATGCCGCTGGCGAAGTTTTCCCGCATCCGTCTTTTCGACGAAAACCGGGGTGAGCCTCTCCGGATCCAGCCCGCTGTGGTACATCGCAGCGGCGACTGTTCCCGGAATGGGGATGAAGTCCTGCACCTGGTCGACTGCCAGCTTCCGATCCTGCAGGTAGCCAGCTGCGGCAGCCATGTCCCGATCCGTGCAGCCCGGATGCGAAGACATCATGTAGGGCACCAGATAGACTTTCGGTGGCCTGAACTTCTCGAACCAGGAGAGAAACCGCTCGAACTCACGGTGTGCAGGCTTGCGCATGAGGCCGAGCACCTCATCGGAGATGTGCTCGGGCGCGACCTTCAGGTGCCCTCCGGTGTGGTTCTGGACCAGCAGCCGGATGTACTCCGGATCACGGTTGGCGAGATCGAAACGCACTCCCGAGGCCACGAACACATGCTTTACGTGAGGCAGCCTCATCAGTTCCGACCACAGCCGGATCGAGGCTCCGGCCCCGGCTTGCAGATCGGGACAGATCCGCGGGACCAGGCAGGACGCACGCATGCAGCCGCGTCCACCCGGATTGCGGCCGCAGGACGCGCCGTACATGTTGGCCGAGGGACCACCGACGTCGGTGATGGTTCCGCCGAAGTCCCTGGCACGGGACATCTCCTCGGCCTCCAGCGTGATCGATTCCGGAGAGCGCGAAGTGATGACCAGCCCCTGATGGACGGCCAGCGCGCAGAAGGTGCATCCACCGAAGCAGCCCCGGTGGGTCGTGATGGAGTGACGTACCGTGTCCAGGGCGGGAATTCGCTGATCCCTGTACATCGGATGGGCCCGCCGCGTGAACGGCAGCCGGTAGAGGGCGTCGAGTTCAGCGGTGCCCAGGGGCGCGGCCGGCGGAAGGTGCCAGAGGAAACGCCCGCCGTGCAACTGGACCATCGTGCGAGGGTTGGGCGAGGCGATCTCGCGATGGACATCCCGCGTCATCACGGCGAAGGCACGCGGGTCGGACTCGACATCCTCGAAGGATGGCAGCTTCAGGTGTTCTCCGGCGGGCGGTTGCGCGCGCACCACGACGGTGCCGGCGACTTCGAGGCCATCCAGGTCCCGCCCCTGGCGCAGGGCAGTGGTGATCGCCGCCAGGGCGCGCTCGGCGTTCCCGTAGACGAGCACGTCGGCCCGCGCATCAAGGATGATTCCGCGGCGAATCCGATCATCCCAATAGTCATAATGGGCCAGCCGCCGCAGCGACGCCTCCATGCCGCCGATCACCAGGGGCACGTCACGATATGCCGCACGGACCAGTCCCGAATAGACGATGACCGCGCGGTTTGGACGAAGGCCGGCGACGCCGCCAGGGCTGTACGGATCATCGTGCCGCTTTTTCCGCGCTGCTGTGTAGTGATGCAGCATGCTGTCGAGGTTCCCGGAAGAGACCCCGAAGTACAGGCGCGGTCTGCCCAGGATCTTCACCGCCCCAGGATCCCGCCAGTCCGGCTGTGCGATCACCCCCACCCGCAGCCCGAGACTCTCCAGGTAGCGCGCCACCATCGCCGTCCCGAAGGACGGATGATCCACGAGCGCATCCCCGCTGATCAGGATCACGTCGAGATATTCGCCTTCGGAGGAAAACGAGCGCAGATCCGGAATCAGGCCGGAATCCACCAGATCATTTGTTTGGGCAATCAGGGATTCGAACTTCATGAGATAAAAAAAAAGCCGATCCAGAAAACTGAATCGGCCTAGAAGTAGCGGGGGCAGGATTTGAACCTACGGCCTTCGGGTTATGAGCCCGACGAGCTACCAGACTGCTCCACCCCGCAGCACGAGGGAGGTTATAAGGGGCGTCCCGGATTCTGTCAACGCAATTCTCGGATTTTTTTCATTTCATTTTTTTCGATTTTTCTGCTTGACAGAAGATTTGGAATCTCTTATACACCTTTCCTGCCGCCAAGAGGCTTCCCGGAAGCCCTCTTGCAGGTGACCTGAGACCTGGCGGTTTTGCGGGAATAACTCAGTGGTAGAGTGCAACCTTGCCAAGGTTGACGTCGAGGGTTCGAATCCCTTTTCCCGCTCAAATCCGTACAATAAAATTGATTCATTTCGCAAAAGAGCTTCTGTCTGCCCAAAAAATGGCTTGCATGTTCTTGGCGCCACATGCTAAATTGTCCGGCGAAATACCATGTGAATCCATGGTTTTTTGGAACATCATGAAACGAATCCAACTGTCAGCCATCATTCTATCATTCGTGTGCACACTCCTCCCCTGCCCCGTTTTTGCGCAGAAGAGCTCTGACGGCGAAGGCGGCGATGACGATTCGTCCCAGCAGCAGAAGGCCAAACCCAAGGTCTCGCCCGGTACGCACATGGTCATCATCCTCTCCCCCGAAGAGTACTGGAAGGACCTGGCGAAATTCAGTTACAAAACACTCAAATCCCTCATTGGGCAGGAAGCTGTCTTCGCGCTCCAACTGACCGACGACGCAGCCGATCCACCTGTCGATGAATACAAGGCGATCAACGGGAAAGCCTACAAAAAAGGCGTCAAATTGTTCAAGGAGCAGGAATATCCCGACGCGATCAAGCAACTGTCGGCGGCGACCAAAGGCTTCGAGGCCCTCATCATCAAGTATGGCCTTTCCTATCCCCTGCGTCGGCGAGTCGTTCTTTCTTATATGTACCTTGGTGCTGCGCAGATGCTCGATGCACAGACCGAAGAAGCGAAGGCCAGCTTCAGGTTCGCCAACTACTGGTTCCCCAACTATCCGCTGCCCAAGGCCGCCTTCGAAGACGAGACGACCCGAAATCTGTTCAATCAGGCCATCGAACGCCCCGGTCGCGGATCGAGCTCGATCATCATCAATTCATCTGTTCCCGGACACCTGTACCTCAACGGCATGTGGGTCGGCGCAGGCCCCAAAAACATCGACAAGATCAGCGCCGGCACCCACGTCCTGACTTGGGCCCGGCTGGGCTACAAGCCGATCACCGTCAAACTGATCGTCCCCGAGAATGACAAGGCCGTCGCCGATTTTGCTCCGGTTCCCACCGCCGACAAGAAAGACATCGACACGTTCCTCTCCGGCCTGGACACCCACCTGCGGCAGAAGCCCAACGTACCTTCCACGCTGGCCGATTTTGCTGTCAAGGCCCGCGTTGACAACCTGATCGTGTTCCGGACGACCGCCAATGAGACAGAGATTTCCTGGTACAACTCCAAATCCGGAGGCTGGCAGAAACGCGTCCGCCGGCAGGCCGCCGTGCCGGGGTCGATTGCCACACAGGTCGAGACGCTGCTGTTCGAGCCATCCCCCGTCATGGATCTGGGCTCCGACTCCGCCGACAAGAACAAATGCTTCGCCGACTCCGACTGCGTCGCCGGCAAATGCGTCGCCGGCACCTGCCAGTCCACAACACCGCTGCTCAAGCAGTGGTGGTTCTGGACCGCCCTTGGTGTGGGCGTTGCCGCGCTGGGCACCGGAACATATTTCCTCATCCAGATGCAGAATCGTCCCATCCTGGAAATGTCCACGCCCTGATTACATCCCGCCCTCTCCGTTCAATCATTCGTTGCCAAACTCCTCTTTCTTGAAGTAGACTGCCCATTCCGGAATCCGGCGGGATGAATTTGGCATCCTGGCCGGTTCGGGATCGTGTCAGGCCTGCGCAGGGTTTTCACCGGGCGCAGCGGTGTTTCGAATGTTTTTTATCATAAGATTCTTTATTGTCGTGTTCTTCCTGGTAGCGGTTTTCTTTGTGCCGCTGGGGTCCCGTCCGCTGGTTGATCACCTGTCCGCCATCGGCTCCACACCGGAAAGCCAGGAACTAAAAAAAGAATTTCTTAATAATGTATTGATGCTGGATGCCTGGATGAAATCCCATCAGGCGCTGTCAGGCCAGAGCGTCCCGGTGGAGACGGCACGCCCGTCCATCCCGGATTCCCCGCCCGTCATGCAGGAGACGAAACCGGTTGCGCCGCGCGTTGCACCCGAACCCGAGCCCCCCATGACCGGGAAACGGCGTACCCGAAAGCCGGGATCCAGCAGACCCCGAGGAGAAACACCATGAAAAGACTGCTCCCCGTGATCGCGGGCTCGGCCCTGCTCTCTTCGCTGCTCACCGCCGCTGCCTTCTATTTCTTCATTCCGCGCCTCCCAGGCGCACCCACGTCCGAGCCTTCGACCCAACCCACCGCATCCGTGCCCGGATCCAATCTGTTCTCCCGGCCCCCGGGGACCACTCCGCCCGCCGCCACCAGGAACTTCGGACCGGATTTCTCCGTGCTGGTCGAGAAACTCAAGCCATCGGTCGTGCACATCTCTGCCACCTCCGGAGAGCGCGTGTCCCGACGCCTTCCCGGCTATCCGGGCACCAGCGAGGACGGCTCGCTGGGCACCGGCATCATCATTCGCTCCGACGGCCTCATCGTCACGAATTATCATGTCATCCAGGGAGCCGCCCGCATCCAGGTGAAGCTCTCCGACGGCATGCAGTACCCGGCGTTTCTCAAGGGTCGTGACGCGCAGACCGATCTGGCGCTCATCCAGATCCGCGCCCAGAACCTGCCCGTGGCCCCCCTGGGCGATTCCGACGCCATTCCCGTGGGCGCCTGGGTGGTGGCCGTAGGCAACCCCTTCGGGCTCGAGCACACGACCACTGCAGGTATCCTCTCGGCCAAGAACCGCAAGGAGATCACCCCCGGCGCCAACAATTACTGGAGCCTGCTGCAGACCGACGCAGCGATCAATCCGGGAAACTCCGGAGGTCCGCTGATCAACATGAAGGGCGAAGTCATCGGCATCAACACGCTCGTCGACACGCGCGGCCCCGGCATCGGCTACGCCATCCCGTCCAACATCGTCAAGGAGATCATCCCCCACCTCGAGAAGTACGGTTCGGTGGCGCGTTCCTACCTGGGCGTACACGTGCAGTCGATCACCCCCGAGCTAGCCCAGCAGTACAAGTACCCCCATCCCAAGGGCGCCATCGTGGTCAAGCTCGCCGCCGACGGCCCGGCTGCCAAGGCAGGCCTGCGGGAGGGGGACATCATCACCGAGTTCAACGGCAAGGCCATCGAGGATGACAACGAGATCGCCTGGGAAGCCTCCATCGCCGGGATTGGGAAGAGCATCGAGATGAAGGTCTTCCGCGATCACAAGTTCCGGACCTTCTCCGTCACCATGGCCAGCCATCCGGGCAACGCCGGAGATCGCGGCGCCACGGATCCGGTGGCGTCCAATGCGGCATTCGGTATCCAGGTGCAGAACGTCTCGGTCGGCATCGGCAACAACACCAAGGTCATGGTGGTCTCGGTGCAGGCCGACTCCGTGGGCGAGCGCCACGGCATCCGTCAGGGCGACATCATCCTCAATGTCGGCAAGAGCCCGGTACGCACCATCCAGGAATACACCAACGCCCTGCAGCGCTACGCCATCGGACAGAACGTGATGCTTCTGGTCGACTCCCCCAACGCGACCCGATGGGTCATCCTCCCCATGCAATAGAGGTGTCCTTGAAAACTGTCACCCTCGCTCTCCTTCTATGGTTCCTGCACGTCTCGAATCCGGTCTCCGCACAGCCGGTGCAGGTGGTGCCCGCCGCACAGGGTGAGTCCGAAATCCTGGCCCTCGCGGCGGGCCCGGATTCCGCCGGCGAACTGGTCAGGTACAAATC
>PHAZ01000150.1 GCA_002841825.1 Deltaproteobacteria bacterium HGW-Deltaproteobacteria-22
GGTACTCCGGCGGGGCCACGGCGGTGTTGCGCATGATCGCCGGCATGGGACCGCTGTCATCGCCGGTGGGTTCGGTCACCTCGGACACGCCCGAAGCGATGAGCCGCGGCGGCTCGGGGGGAGCCGGCTGCACCGCGATCGGGGCCTTCCGGGTCTTCGTGTGCGCTCGTGATGGCGACTTCGCATGGACCTGCGGATGGGCGTCGACCATGGTGGACGGCGCGTCGGCCGTCGTGGGCGTGAGATCGGCCGGCGACCGGACCAGCTCCGCGACCGGATGCTCTCTGGTGACGGGCCGCGGGCGGACGCTGTCGGCGTCGAGGGGCGGGCCGATGAGGTTCTTGTCCTCGTTCTCGAAGAACGGATCCTGGCGCGGGGTGTGGTTGACACCCTCGCGGCCGATGGCCTCGAAGGTCTTCGAGATCGTGACCGGCTCACGCAGCGACGGGTCCGGCCTGGCGGGCTTCCGCTTGCGGCCCGGCGATGCCGGGGACGCGGGCGCCGCAGGGGGCGCTGGAACCGGAGAAGCTGCGGGGGGGCGGGTGTGCTGGCGGTTGGCCTTGAGTCCCAGTTGGGCCGCTTCGATGCCCATGGTGTCGTCGCCGGTGCGCCGGCGGCCCTCCTGGATTTCGTCGAACATGCGCCGCGCGATGCCCTGAATCAGGCTCTTGTCACGATGCATGATGTTTTCCCCGAGATCCTTGAAGAACCGGATGTCGGCAACGATCTCGTCGTTGAACAGGGACTTCATGAGCCGGGTGATCTTGCCCGACCTGAACTCGGGATAGTGGTGCAGCATGTAGTCGTCGAGCTCGCGGGCCAGCTCGGCGGCAGAGGGGAAGCGGTCATTGGTGTAGGCCGTCAGGCAACGTGACAGCAGGCGGTCGAGCTCCCGCGGGACGATGGGGTTGATGCTCGAGGCCGCCGAGAAGGAGCACCTGGAGATGCGGTGAATGACCTTGTCGGGCGCCTTCTCCAGAAACGGCGGCGCGCCGGCGAGCATCTCGTACAGGATGCTGCCGAGGGTGAAGATGTCGGACTTGAACGACAGATCGGTGCCGGAGACCTGCTCGGGCGACAGATAGGACAGGTTGCGGAAGTCCAGCTCTTCGAGGTTCTCGCGGGCGATCCTCGGCCCGCGGTGGCCGAAGGAGACGATGTTCACCTGCCCGGAGTAGGAGATGAGGATGTTCCGCGGGCTGAGGTTGTAGTGCACCACGCCTTCGGGGAACACCTTGGTGTGCATCGAGTGTGCCTTGGCCAGGATGCGCGCGACCTCGCTGGCGATGTGGACCGCATAGGCGTCGGAGAGCATCTTCTGGTGGCGCTTGAGCTCGCGCAGGATCTGCAGCACGCTCTTGCCCCAGACGTAGCGGTAGACCAGGTAGGCCTGCCCGTTGACGACTCCGTAGTCATAGAACTGCGGGACCGCCGGGTTGTGCAGGGCCTGCAGGGTCGAGGCCTCATGGGCGAGGTCGGTGGAGAAGACGGGATTGGCGAGATACTCGGGCTGGACGTTCTTGAACGACTTGAAATACGAGAACTCCCGCTCGGAGAGGTCGACCACACGGTGCACGAAAAACGGGCGCGTCGAACTGAGAAGCTCGACAAACAGGTAATCGCCAACGATGAAGGGCTGGATATGATTCATTCAGTGCACGACATCCGCGGCTGACAAGTCCGCGATAAAGACGCGCTCCAGAATACCGATGTATGGGGGTAAGTCAACAAACAGAGTGATTTACATCATCTCGTTGACCAGGAAATACTGGCGGAGCTTGCACAGCGCGTGCTCCTGGATCTGGCGGATCCGCTCGCGGGAGAGACGGAAGCGCTTGCCGATTTCCTTGAGGGTGAAGGCGTCGGAGTCGCCCAGGCCGAAGCGCAGGACGATGATCTCGCGCTCCATGGGGGTCAGCGCGTCGTAGAGGGCGGTGACGGAGAGCTCGGTCTCCTTCTCGTGGATGACCTGCGCAGGGATGCCCTCGGAGGTGCAGGGATCCTCGAGCATGTCGAGGAACGAGCGGGCGTCCTCATGGTTCACGGGGCGGTCCAGGCTCAGGGAGCCTTCCTGCAGGTAGCTCTGGATGCGGTCGGCCTTGCGCCGGGTGACGCCCATGGCGTCGGCGACCTCGTCGAGGGTCGGGTGGCGGCCCAGCTGGACCTGCAGGTCCTTGCGGATCTTCAGCAGCTGCTGGTAGGCTTCGATGAAGTGGACGGGGAGACGGACGGTGCGGCTCTTGTCGGCCGCGGCGCGGGACACGGCGTGGCGGATCCACCACGCGGCATAAGTGGAGAAGCGGTAGCCGCGATCGGGGTCGAAGCGGTCCACGGCCTTCATCAGGCCCATGTTGCCCTCCTGGATCAGGTCGATCAGGGCCATGGGCCCGTTGCTGTACTTGCGCGCCACGGCGATGACCAGCCGCAGGTTGGCCTCGACGAACGAGCGCTTGATCTTCCGCAACTGGTCGAGCCCGCAGGTGACGCCCTCGAGGGCATCGGAGAAGGCGCGGGGCATGGACCGGGCTCCGGGGGTCTGGCCGTCGCACGCGTGCTGCAGCACCTGCACCGCCGAGAGCAGCCACACCTCGTCGGGGTCGCGCCTGGTGAGATACTCGCCGGCCTTGCGCGCGAGCTTCTCGAGGTGCTCGGCGTGGGCCCTGGCGCGGGAGCGAACCCGGGAGGCCTCGGTCAGCGCCTGCAGCGCCAGCGGGGCGTCGCGCTTCTCGCGGCGCAGGATCTCGAGGGTGTACAGACGGGTCACCGGCAGCAGCAGAAGGTGCTTCCAGATGGTCTCGCGGGCCTCACGGATCCCGTGGCCCATACGGACCTCCTGATCCGCGGTCAACGTGGCGTAGCGGCCCATCTCACGGTAGTACATCGAGGCCACGGAGTCGTCCCGCAGCGCGCGCTCGACCTCGGCCTCGTGGACCACGGGGACCTGGTCGACGGACTCGGGCTCCTCGTTCTCGTCGACGGCCAGATCGACCGAGTCTTCGAGTTCGGCATCCAACTCGTTGACGTCGATTTCCTCATCCCAGATTTCTTTTTGGGGAGTTACCATGATGGACCTCCTAAGCTAATCAAGACGTTAATTCACAAATTCACCGGCGGACCGGAGTCGTATGCGCTAAAAGTAGATAATAATAGGAAACGCACACGCCTGTCTTTTTTATAGCCGAATTTGGCCCTTTTGCCATCGCTTTTTTGGGATTTTTTGCGTTCAAACCCCGGTTTAACGTGCCCCGGATCACATAAATCCGTGGGATCGATGACGGTCACCAGATCTCCACCGCCGCCTGGCGCGATTCGTATTGAACCGAACGGGGGCATCTGGTAGCGTCCGCAGGACGACCCCCTGGACCGCGCAGGCCGCGCGCCACCCAAGGAGGGACCCTCCCGGAGAATCACCATGAAGACCGCCATCCTTTTGCTGTCCATCCTTTCCATGGGGACCGTCGCCTGCAGTTCCAAGGGCGAAAAGAAAGACCCCGGAGAAGGCAAGAGCGCCAAGGTGGCGCCGGTGGACAACCTCGACGACGATGATCCCAGCAAGGTCATCGACTGGCAGTCCATCAAGCGCAGCGTGATCAAGGAGACGGTGGACGGGATCCCGTTCATCATCGAAATTCCGGAGCACCGCCTGCTGAAAAAAGAGATCAAGAAGAACGACGGCACCTTCCCGGGCTATGTCACCTGGAGCCTGGGGTTCCGGGACGGCCCGGGCTTCACCGTGCAGCCCGCCGACTACCCCGCCTCGGAGGAGACCCTGAAGGAGAGCCTGCTGGGCCAGGGCCAGAGCGTGACCCTGGTCGAGGCGCTGCCCGACGGCGGATGGCTCCAGGTCGTCGACGAGGACTCCAAGAAGTACTACCTGATCACCGTGTATCGAAAGAACGCCGCCGGCCAGAGCGTGCGCTTCTCCGTCTCGGAGCGCCGCCGCAACCCCATCCCGGGCTACGACGCAGAGAAGGCGTGGGCCATCACCGTGGCCAAGTCCTTCAAGCTTCCCTGATCCCGCCGCCCCCCGCCTGAATGAAGCCGGTCCCTTCGTCGTCGCGAAGCAGCGTGAAGGCGGCGATCCAGCCGGGGACGGTCCATACAATGAAGGTCAACGCCATGGCGATGGTGATTCGGCAGAACAGGCCGGCCAGGAAGACGTCCTGCTTGTCGGCCATGGGCAGTGCGGAGGTGGCGATCAGGAGGGTGAGCAGCGCGCCGACGCAGATCGACGCGAGCAGGACCACCGCAGCCCTCCGACGGGATCCGCGGCGCAGGGGCAGGAAGAGGCCGAAGCTCACAGCGCTGGTCAGCAGCGGGGCCACGATCATCCCTGCCGGCATGGTCGCGCCCTTCGTGTGGAGGGATTCGAGGACCGATCCGACCAGGAACAGCATGCTCAGGCCGATGACCACCGAGGACAGGATCGTGGCCGTGAGGAAAGGCAGCCACGGCCAGGGACAACGTCTGGGCCAGGCGGCCAGCGCCGCCACGAGGGCGAACTGCGGCAGGAAGAAGGCCGGCGCGAGCCAGAGGACGTCATCGTCCGCCCGCGCCGTGAAAAACCATGTCAGGGCGAACAGCAGGATCCAGAGGGTGAGGGCCGCACGAAGAAGAAAGGTGCGCAGGGTCATGCTTCGATGCGCAGGCCGATTGGGATCGTCCATTTACTCTATGTCCTCCGAGGGTGACTATCCCCGAGGGGGATGTGGATGTCAAGGCGCGGTGAGTTCGAACACACCGCCTGATGGCAATCAGGGGGAGTCGTTGACCAACTCGTCGCCATCGCCGTTGACGAGGGTGCCCGGGTGGGAGCCCGCGTGATCGGCGATGGTGGGCAGGGTGTCGCCGTCGCCCATGCGGTAATACGCGGTGAGGGTGCCCGATTGATTGTAGTTGCCGTAGTCGGTCAGCAGGCTGAGGGGACTTCCGCCGTTGTAGATGGCGTTGACGTTCCGATCCGTGAGGGCCAGGGACCAGAAGCCCACCTCGTCGATGAAGCCCACCATGTCGTCATTGATGAGCGACCCGATGGTCACCGGCGCGTTGGGCGCCGTCACGGCGGCCTTCAGATCCCCCTGCCCCTCGAAGACTCCGTTTAGATAGATCTTGATGTTCCCTGAGGTCGCGTCGGCGTCGAAGGTACCCACCACGTGATACCAGACGTCGTTGACGATGACCGTGGTGGTGGTGGCCCGGGTGCTGTCATAGGTGTTGATCCAGAAGCGGATCAGGTCGGCCGAACTATGATAGAAGCCGAAGCCGTCCTCCCAGGAACTGTTGGAGCTGGCGCCCATGGGGGTGGCCCAGTTGGGCTGGGTCCCGTTGAACTTGACCCAGTAGCTCACCGAGAAGGTCCGGACGGGGCTGTTGCCGGTCAGTTCGGAAAGCGTGCCCAGCAGGAGATGCTCCGTGTCCGTGTCGAACTCGGTGCACATCGCGTTACCGCACATCAGATCCGAAGCGCAGTCGGAGTCGAGGCAGTCGATGTCGTTGTCGCCGTCGTTGTCGAGGCCGTCGCCGCAGAGCTCGGGGAGATGACAGGCCGAGGCGTCGATCACGCAGCCGGCGCTGCAGGCCAGGTCGCCCAGCCCCAGGCCCAGGTTGTCGCAGGTCCCGCCGCCGAGGTCGTCGCCGTCGCACTCCTCGGGGCCGTTGATGACGTCGTCGCCGCAGCGTCCGTTGGCGATGCACTCGGTCTCGTCGAACTGGCACAGCTCGTCGCAGAGCAGCCCTGTGCCATAGTACCCGAGGGAAACGCAGGTCGCGCCGTCGAGGTTCGTCCCGTCACACCGCTCCCCCGGATTCAGGACCCCGTTGCCGCAGGTCAGGGGCGGATCGCAGGCGGTGGCGTCGAACTGGCAGGCGGCGTCGCAGACGAGCCCGGTTCCCTCGTAGCCCAGGCTCACGCAGGTGGCGCCGGCCAGGTCCGCGCCGTCGCAGGCCTCGCCCGTATCCAGGGCGCCGTTTCCGCAGGTGTCGAGGTTGTTGATGTTATTGATAATAATATTATTGACATTATTGATGTTATTGACGTTGTTCGTGCCCGTTTCGTCGAGCCCCGCCGTGTCGAAGGTGCAGGCCAGGGTGCCCAACAGAAACCAGGGCGCCAGTTGAAGAACCTTGAACATCTCGGACTCCTTCCGCCCGCGGCGGCCAGGAACCGGTCCTGCCAATCGACTCACGGGCGATTTAAAAAACATAGCATTTTTCTGGCCCGATGGCGACCGCGAAGTGTTTCGGTGCCGTGGGCGCAGGGGCCTGCGGTCATCCCGAAGGGAGCCCGAAGTCAGTTCTGTTGATGAGGATGCGGATGGATCAGGAGGGGATCATCAGGGCCAGTTGGAGATGGTGTCGTATTCCGACTGACTCAGACCGACGAGATAGGCCGAAGCCGGACCGTCGGTGTCCACGGACTGGATGATGTCCTCTGAGAGGGTCATCAGGTAGGGATCTGCAGCCATCTCCGTGCTGGTCCCGTACATGTGGAACACCAGGATGCTCTTGGTCTCTCCGGGGGCCAGGGTGAGGGAATAGCGGACCTCCCAATTATCGTTGTAATCGGGAATGTCGAGATAATCGGCCGTCCCTGGGATGACGCCCAGAGGGGGATCGCTCTGGTCTTCGTCGTATTCGAGCCAGGCGCGTCCGCCGGCGTGGGTGTAGGTGTGCCCGCTGCCATCGCTTCCCAGGTTGCCGTAGAACGCGGCCTCGAAGGTCACGTCCGTGGCGCCGTTGTTGGTGAAGGAATCGAGGTACCGGACCCAGGTGCCGGGGTCATACGGCGTGTAGATCGAACGGGTCACCTGCACGCCGTTCACTTCGGCCACGGGCGCCAGGTTGATCTCGCGCGGAATCATGAGGAGGACCGAGGTCCATCCCGAACCGTCACCGGTCTCGCAGTCGCCGTTGACCAGATACTCGGTGCCCAGGTCGTCCTGGATGCTTGCGCTGTCGAAGGAAAACGTGGGGGACTCGTCGCCACCACCGATATAATGGAATTTCAGACGGACGGTCTGTCCCGCCCAGGCCATGAGATCGGCATTCAGGTTGGTCCATCCCAAGGCTCCATACCCGATGAAGCTTTCACTTCGGAGTTCGGTCTCTCCGGTGCCTCCGGTGAGGTCTTCGAGGATGATCTCGTAACCGACTTCCTGGCCCATGCTGTTTTGGAAAACGAACCTGTAGAACATGTCCAGGGTAAGGCTGGACGGGGAAGCGGGCAGCGTCACTTCCTGCCAGACCTCGCCCTCGCCGCCGGGTCCCATGATGTTGCAGGCGAAATTGCCTTCCCAGATCTCGTCCTCGTCGGCCAGGATCGGCGTATAGAATTCATAGGGGGCGTCAAAGGCCAGCTCGTCGATGGTGCAATCTGGAAAACCGATGCTGTTGCCCTGATCATCGACGATATCCATTTCCCACATGGTGTCGTACTGATCTTCCCCGCCGTCATCGATGGCGCCGTCGGGATCGAAGTCCCAGTACAGGATGTAACCGTTCCAAATCAAGGACGAGGCCTGGAGCAGGGTCGACTGACCGAGGCCCTCTCCGCAGAGAATCCGGGCCGAAACCGTCATGCCGTTGTATTCGGCGTCAAGCACCGCAGCACCGGCGGAGAGAAGGGTCAGCAGTCCCGCGGAGTCGATGCTGGCGATCCCGGACGGGGTGATGGTCCAGGCGGGGTTGCTGACGATGACGGAATCACTGTCGCCGTGGGCCCACACTTCGAAGGTCTGGGTGGCGTCGACCATGCCGAAGAACATCGGCGGAGTGATCGTGAGCATGGAGGGGATGGTCGAAAAAGAAAAAGTGTGGTCGGCGCCCATGGCATTGCCCGCCAGATCCTCGAGGGCACCGGACACGGTCACGTCCACATCCATGAGGTAACCCAGGTTGGCGTTGACCGAGAAGCGGATGGTCGTGCCGCCGGGAAGCAGGGAGACGGTCCCCGGGACACTCCCGTTGGAGTTGGTGACGGTGACCGAGGTGGCCAGCACGGAGGCAGGATGGAGGACCTCGTCGAAGGTGATGTCGATGACGCGCAGATCACCGGCGACCATGGCGGCGCCGTCGTCGGGCGTCGTGACCGTGACCTGGGGCGGCGTGTCGTCGCCGACGCAGAAGCCGCCGACGCATTCCTGACCCGGGTCGCAGGCGTTGTCACAGGCACCGCAGAAGTCACGGTTGGTCTGCGTGTCGACGCAGGATCCACCACACTCCGTGGTGTCACCGGAGCACTGCAGGGCGCATTGGCCGCCCTGGCACACCAGGCCGGCGTCGCAGGGGTCGTCGCAGGCGCCGCAGTTGGCCGGATCCAGATTGGTATCGACACAGGCGCCATTGCACTCGATGGTGCCACCGCCGCACCCGAGGGTGCACTCGCCGGCGATGCACGCCAGACCGTCGTCGCACGGGTTGCCGCATTCGCCGCAGTTGGCCGGGTCATGAAGGGTGTCCACGCAGACGCCGTCACACACCGTCGAGGTCTCCGGACAGTTGGTGCCGCCCCCGGAGGAGTCGTCACAGGCCGCCAGCAGCCAGAAGGCCGCCAGGCAAGAGATGAATAATTGAAGGCTCGTTCGTCTCATGTTCCACTCCTTATATGCCGATCCCCTCGGCGGAAATAATATACTTCGCCCCCAAGGACAATCTTCCAGGCCAACCACACGTCAATGCATGGAGTTCAACGGCGAAGTATCGCAGAGAAATTAGTACAACTCAGGGCGGATTGCAAGTTGTCGTTTCGCGGGGGTTCAGTAGCGGTAGATCACGCCGAAGTTGTCTCGGCTGCACTGCAGGATGCCATCGAGGAAGAAGTCCAGGCGGTAGGCGGTGTTGCATGGGTTGTTTTCACAGCGCAGCGGGCTGACGTAGTACTTCACGCCCACGGCGGTGGGGCCGTAGCTCTGCACTTCGCCCACCGACTGGTAGATCCCGTCGCCCTGGACGTTGGCCGTCACCACGAAGGACAGCACGTGCCCGCCCTGCGGATCCCCGAAGTAGCCCTTCATCACGCGATGCTCCTCGGTCATGTTGGAGATCAGGTCGTTCTCCGGGATCATGGCCTGGGCCGGGTTGTTGCAGTCGAACTCCGGAGCCACGGCGAAGGAATCCGAAAAACGGGAGGTGATCAACTCCCCGTTGAGCCGGGCCACCACCTCGGCGTCCACGAGGACCTCGCCGATGTCCGGGTTCGTGATCGCGATGGGGAAGTGCACCCCGTCGACGGACGACGCGTCGAACCAGGCGCCCTTGTCCACGGCGTAGCGGACGGACTCGATGGTGTAGGCTGCGTCCACGGTGACGGTCAGGCCGCCGGTGGCCAGCACGCCCGTGTCCGGATCAAAGTCCGTGGTCCACGCGTCGAACACGGCCAGGGGCGCCGTCAGGGCGACGTTCAGAATCAGGGTCTGCTTGACATGCTGGTCGTTGTATTCCACGACCAGGTTGATCTGGCGCTCCCCGTCGCCGGCCAGCGTGATCATTTCATCAACAGGAATCT
>PHAZ01000151.1 GCA_002841825.1 Deltaproteobacteria bacterium HGW-Deltaproteobacteria-22
GCGGCGAAGCGGATCACCGCGTGGGAGCCGTTGTCGCACCGGAAGCCCGCCGAGAAGTCCCGGGACAGGCCGAAGTCGATGAGGTACCAGGCGCCCTCCCACATGATGAAGTTCCCGGGATGCACGTCGCGGTGCAGAAAGCCCCGCTGGTGGATCGCGTCGATGGCGCGGGCCACGGGCACCAGGATCGTCGCCGGGAACCGATCGCCGACGCGCAGCCGCTCGTGGAGGTCGGTGTCGCCGCGCGGCATCATCACGCCCGGGCTGTCGGCGTGGCGCACGCGGGCCAGCAGTGGCATCACCCCCGGCACCCCGTCGAACTCCAGGTGCAGCTGGCGCTCCCAGGCGGTTCCGGGAAACTTCACGATCCGGCGGATCCGGTCGCGGTCGAGGACCTCGTACACCAGCCCGTTGGGGCTGTGCCCGAGGCAGGACAGCATGTTCAGTTCGAGGAAGTCGATCTCGGGGAGCGGCATGATCAGTCGTCGGACTCCTGGCCGCTGGCGGCCGGCCCCGGACCGAAGGCGGCGTCCCCGTTCCACTTCGCGCGGACCGCGGGCTTGACGGCGTCAGGGTGTCCGACTTCCCAGTCGGCCCGCAGGTGGGCGAAGTCCCAGAGCGCGGCGTCCATGAGGTTGCTGGGCTTGCAGTTGGCCGTGGCCGCGAGCAGGTGCCGCCCCGTGTCGGGATACTCGGCCTCCATCGCGGCGATCAGGCGCTTGGTGCGTGCCCGCTGGCCGTTGCTCAGATCGCAGCCCGCCAGGCACAAGCAGCGCGTCACCGGCGCCTCGATCAACTGTGAATAGCGGCGGATCGCCGCCTCGCGGCAGGTGATCATCGGGCGGATCAGCCGGTTGCGGCGGTCGTCGCTGACCAGCACCGGCGGCATGGCCTGCAGCTTGCCGGTGAAGAAGACGTTCATCAGCAGCGTCTCCATGGAGTCGTCGGCGTGGTGCCCGAGCACCAGCAGCGCCCGCTTCTCGAAGGCGAGATCGTAGAGGATGCCGCGGCGGAAGCGCGCGCAGGCCGTGCAGATCTGTTTTGGGTCGGTGACCACCTTCTCGATGGTCGAATTGATGTTCGTGGCGCGGATCTCGTACGGGATCTCCAGGGAATCCATGTACGCATGAAGCCGCTCGCCGACGTCCGCCGGGATCCCCGTGTCCAGGGTGACGCCCTCGAGGTGGAACACGAAGGGCGCGCGCTTCTGGAGCGCCCGCAGCAGCGCCGCGCACGACAGGCTGTCCTTGCCGCCGGAGATGCCGATGAGCAGGCGGTCCCCGGGACGGATCAGGTTGTACTCGCGGTTGAGCTGGCCGATGTGGCGCAGCAGGTGCTTTTCGAGGTGGTGCAGTTCGTGGTTCTTCATGGCGTCAGAAAAGGTGGTGCAGGCGGATCAGCCCCTGCATGAGGAAGACCGGCGCCATCAGCCCCATGGGGTAGATCGCCGCGTAGATGACCGCGCCGTCGTCGCGTCCGGCCCGCGTGTTGGCCAGCTCGAGGGCCGGCGTGCAGGCCACCGAGCCCGCGCAGATGGCCATGACCTCGACGAGGTTGCGCCGCAGCACCCAGCGCGCGATGATCAGGGCCGCCGACAGCGAGGAGAGGATCCCGATGGCGGCCACCAGGACGTAGGTGCCTCCGGTGGCGGCCAGGTTCGGCAGCAGGCCGTCCCCTGAGGACGTGCCCAGGGCGGCCATGAACAGGATCAGGCCCAGGCGTTTGAGCACGTGGTTGGCCTGGGCGGTGATGGTGAACACGACCGGGCCGATCTTGCCGACGCGCCCGGCGAAGATGCCCACGAGGAGCACGCCGCCGGAGAGGCCGAGCTTGAAGCCGCCCAGGGAGATCATGCCCAGCAACGAGCCCAGCGCCATGCCCAGCAACACCGGATACATCTCCTGCTTGCCGAAGGCCTGCAGGTTGTTCCCCAGCAGGCGCGTCAGTTCTTCCGTGGATCCGTGGGGGGTGACCAGGGAGATGCGGTCGCCGTAGACCAGCGCGGTGTGCCGTCGCACCGGGATGTCCACGCCGCCGCGCCGGATGCGCGTGACCGTGGCCCGGAAGCGGGACTGCAGCGCGAGATCGGCGAGCTTGCGGCCCACGACGGCCTTGTTGGTGACCACGAAGCGCCGCTCCACGAGCTTGCCCTTGCGGCCGCGCGGCATGCGGCCGGTGAAGACCTGCCCGAGCACCACCTGGAGCTGGTCCAGGCTGCGGGTGTCGCCGACGGCCTCGACGAGGTCGCCCTCGAGCACCTGGAAGTCGGCCGCGGGCGCCATCTCGGCGTTGGCGCGGATGATCCGGGAGATCACCACGCCGACGAGGCCCGGCAGGTTCAGGTCCGCGAGCGTCCTGCCGAAGCAGCCGGGGTTCTTCACCGTGTAGCAGCGCGTCTCCGAAGGCGGATGCAGGCGGTCCTGCTCGTCGAAGTAGGCCTGCGCCTCCTTCTTCAGGTCCACGCGCAGCAGCTTCGGGATGGCGACGATGAAGATCATCGTGAGCATGAACGTGACCGGATACACGGTGCCGAAGGCCATGAACAGGGAGGGATTGTCGGTGACGCCCGTGGAGGCCAGGGCGATGGCGTTGTTGAAGGTCCCCGCGAAGATGCCCTGGGAGACCAGCGGAGGCAGCGCGAACGCCCAGGACAGCAGGAACGTCACCAGCACGCCGGTCCCGGAGACCGCGAAGGCGACAAAGCCCAGCCGGACGCCGTTCTTCTTGAAGCCGTCGATGAAGCCCGGGCCGATCTGCAGGGCCACGCCGTAGATGAACAGGGCGATGCCGAACTCCATGAAGATGGCGTCGATCTTGTAGCCGTAGGCGCCGAAGATCATGCCGGTGATCAGGACGCCGAGGCTCTCGAGGGTGTACCCGCGGACCGGGATGGAGCCCACGACGGCCCCGATCGAGAGCACGAGCAACAGAATGTGAATGGAATCCATGGGATTATCCGCGGGAACGAATCAGGGCTCCCGGTTCAGCAGACGTTCGGGATACAGGTCACGAAGCTCCGGGTTGACGGGCCACGGCAGGGAGAGCAGGCGCCCGGCGGGCCAGGACAGGATCAGTTTGCCGCCCGCGGGCAGCTGCAGCGGGGCAATGCCGTCGAGGGAGAGCGCCCGGCGAAGGCCCTTGGCGTCTTCGAAGAAGAGGCGGCCCTGCGGAGATGCGTCATCGGCGGCCACGGTGAGGGAGCGCAGGAAGGCATCGAGGCGCGAGCGGGGCCCCATGGTCGGGTCCGGCTCGACCACCCAGCGCCCGAGCCGGAACAGGGCGTTGGCCAGCAGATGGGCCCGCAGCGACGGCGTCGTGGCGGCCGCGGCGGCGTGGAAGAGCATGCGGACCCGGGCGGCCTCGTCGGCGGGGGTGGTGGTGTTCCTGCCATCGACGGCGCCGAGGCGTTGCAGGCCGCCATCGATGAGCAGGCCGATGCCGCGGATGCGGAAGCGTTCGTCGGGACGCACGCCCAGCACCGCCGACAACTCGTCGAGCATCACCCGAAGCTGGTCGGCCTGCGGGATGGCCAGGGGCTCGTAGATCCCCAGCGGCAGGGAGTACACGTCCTGAATCAACTTGTGGAGGACCGGATGCGAGAAGATGCGGCCCAGCTCCACGGCGTCCCCCACCCGCAGCGCGACGTCCTGCGGACAGAACGCGTGGGTGAAGTGCAGGCTGCCATCGGAGGTGGCCTCGGAGAAGAAGATCTCCCGCTTCCGGGAGACGGCCGTGCGCATCATGCGACGCAGGGTGCGCGGCCGGCAGGCATCCTCCGAGCAGCCGATCAGCAGGATCAGCCCGTCGTGGGGCAGGCCGCTGATGCCGTAGCGCATCCCACGATGGGTGAACATCCACATGTCGGCGTCGTATTCGTCGCCGAGCGCCACGCGGTGCTTCTCCTCGACGTCGGCGAGCATGGCGGCCAGGCGGGCCTCCACCATGGAGCCGAGCATGGATGCGGCACGAACGGTGATCACGGTGCGATCCATCTCGAACACGAAGGAATGCCCGCTCAGGTCCGGACGCGTCTCCTCGCGGACCAGCAAGGGCACGTCCTCGCGCTCGAGGATCTCCTGCACATGCTCGGGCATCAGCAGCTTGCCGGCCTCGAGCACCCAGGTGCTGCGCCCGTTCATTTCATTGGATGCGCGGTAGTACTCTTCGAGGATGCGGTTCTGCACAGCCGCGACGCCCAGGACCGGCAGAACGTGCCGGTTGGCCTGGTGTCCTGCTGCAATTTTCTTGAGCAGCACCAGGTTGTCCAGCTGGAGGAACTCCGACTGGACGAGCCCGGCCGAGGACCCCTGGAGCAGGACCGTGCCCTCCCCCTGTCGGCGCACGAACTCGGGAAACGGCTGGGTGATGCTGGAGTATGGCTGGAAGTCCGGATGGAACACGACGATGCGGACAGAGGACAACTCCCCGCCCCGGGACAACGAAGGCGACACCCTGAGCATCGGTATCGAATACGCGCCGTTGACGTCGGTGGTGGTGGTCCGCTCGATGGTCCGCACGGAGCGGCCCTCCCGGGAGACATCCCAGGTCACCAGCACCAGCGCGTCCTTCACCGCATATTTTGAGTCGGCGTCACGAACGTTGCCATGGAATGGCCCGAGCAGGGAACCCGGACGCACGGAGAGTGGAAATTCCCGATAGGTTGCAGGCTTCACAGAAGTGGCACAGCCCGCGATCAACGAGAAAAGCACCGGAAAATACCAAGTAATGGTTGCATTTTTCAAGGACAAGCAATAACCTCGCATTGTGTTGAACCGCCCAGTCGCCTCTATATACAGATGTTTTCGTGGATGCACAACGGAAAAGCGTTTCCGCGAAAAGTGAGTACTGAACAGGTAGTCCATGCGCTGCACGAATTGTGGAACCGAAAATCCGACCGACAGCATGTTCTGCATGGAATGCGGAACAAAAATGACCCGTCCGGCGCCGGCCCAGTTTCAGGCTCCTGCCCCGGCACCGGCTGCCTCTGCCCCGGCCGCTGCGGGTGCAGTTCCCGTCGCCCCTGCAGGGGCGGTTCCCGCCATGCGTCGCCCGCCAAGAACTCCGCCTGTCCCACCTGTGGCATCGACAACGATCCCCGGGATTCCTTCTGCAAAATGTGCGGCGCCACCCTGAACAATGCCCAGGAGACCCGCAAGATGACGGAGTTCTGTCGTTTCTGCGGAAAACCCATCCCTGAAAAGGACGCGTTCTGTCCTCACTGCGGCCGCCGGCATCGCCAACCCCAGAACCACCCCACCCCGCCGGGTGGAATGCCCGCCGCTGCCGCTCCGGTTCAGCAGCCCGCCCCGGTGCCGCAGCCCGCTCCTGTGCAACAGCCCGCGCCGGTGCCGCACCCTGCACCGGTCCAACAGCCTGTGGCAGCGCAGGCCTTCGCCCAGCCCGTGCAGCCCGCACCGCTGGCCCCCGTTGCCCCCGTCGCGCCGCCTGTTCCTGAACCGTCAGCCCAGAAGCTCGTTTTCATGAACCAGCCTGCGGTCGTCCAGACCCATGCGTCCGGCTGCATGCTCACGGTGCTGCAGGGACACCGGGCCGGCGAGCGTTTTCCGTTTACAAAGACGTTGACGATGGGTCGTCACGTCGGCGAGATCCTGTTCGGCAACGACGAGTACCTCGATGCACGTCATGCCGTTCTCTCCTCCGTCCCCGATGGCATCCTCGTGCAGGACATGAACGCGGTCAACGGCATCTATTATCGTGCCACCGGTGACTGTGACCTGGTACCGGGCCTTCATTTCATGATCGGCGACCATTTGTTCCAGTTCTGCGAAGTGGAACCCCAGGAATGGTCCCTCAACAACGTGTGGGAGCGCGGCGTCAAGCTCATGGGCTCCCTGCGAAACGACCGCCCCTGGGGCCGACTGCTTCACTTCAGCCCACAGGGCATCGTCGCAGGCTCCTGCCTGTTGTGGCAGGACGTGGTCCAGCTCGACGCGGCACACTGGATGCCCAGCCTGCCCACGACCGAGGCCCCCGGCTGCCGCATCGTGAACCGCAAGGGGAGCGTGAGCCTCTCTTCGGGCAACGCAGAGGTCTTCGTCCGCATCAAGGGCCAGCAGAGCTTTGCCCTCCCCATACGCCTCCGGCTTGGTCTGCAGATTTTGGAAATCTCCCCGTCGTGAGCCGTCGAAAAACCGTCATGAAGGACTCTCCCGAAACCGCAGAACTGCTCGAACTGGCCGCCTGGAGCCAACTGATCCAACTAACCCTGCGGCTCTCGCTGATGGGTCTGATGCTGGCCGCCGCCCTCGGCCTGAGCGGCTATTTCTTCCAGTCCGATGCGTTCTCGCAGTTCATTCACATGGGGGCAGCCATGGGCTGCCTCGTTCCTGCGACTGTCGGCATCAATCTGGTCGACCGGATCCGCAAAAAGCAAAGCCCCCCGTTCATTGGTGCCCTGATATTTTTGGGAGCCTCTATTTCCGGTCTGCTCTGGATGTTCCTGCGCGCAGAAGAAATTTCTTCAATGTTGCCTTGGCCTCTCTTGCTTGCAGCGGGCTATGCTTCCATGATGTGTGGTGCACTATGGCGCCTGCGATCTGCAGGCCGATCCCTTTTTCGCAAGGATCGCTGACCTTTGCCCTTTTCACGCTATTTGAGCCTGTTTACATTGGCCGGCAAGCTGGTTGGGCGAGGCAAAAACGCTTCATTCCATTTTGTTTTTTTCAGGGAAAACTTTTTTCTTTCATCCGGAAAAAAAATGCCCTATATTTGGGCGTGATTCCAAGGGAACAATGCAAGAGAACCGCATTTTCCTTTCAAAACGGTCCACTCTTTACAGGCAAGGTGTTGAATGCATGTATTATCTCCTGATCGAAACGTCTTTGAAATGCATCAGTATTTTACCCTGCTGCAGAACGCGCTCGATAAGTGCGGCGGCACGAAACAGTATGCCGATCCTGTTGGCAAGGTGCTCGACGGACTGACCAAGAACCAGTCCAAAATGAAGGATCTTGAAGACCGGCAGATGGAGATGCGGGCGCGGGTCACCGTCTGTATTTTCTATCTACGCAAGGCGATCATCACCCTCGGCAAGGAAATCAGGAAGGCTGAACTGGCCCTCAAGGAAATGAAGATTTACAACGACTTCCTGCCCACTCCCACGCCGTCGACGCAGATTCCGATGCACCAGCAACTGCAGGCGTTCATCAGCATCGCCGAGCACGCGCTCAAGCAGTTCAACAAGGTCCCGGCCGAAGCCAAGTGCGAGCCGGTGAAGGCCCAGAAGGAACCACTTCAGGCCATCACAAAGAAGTCCAAAGATCTGATGAAAGAGTACCAGAACTTCGCCAAGGAGCTCGAAAACCTCCAGACGCAGTTCAAGGGCATCCGCGCCGACGCCCAGAACGTGGTCAAGTCCCTTCAAAAAGATCTGCTCGTGCACTTCGAATACAACACCTCCGACGTCACGCAGTACTTCCTCACCCTCACCTTCTGAGACACATCACCGGGGAAATCTTCCCCGTGCGACCAGGGAAAACGTAAAAAATCATGCCAGCGGGAAGCCTCGGCCCGACAGCAGACCCCGTGCCACATCTTTCTTGTTTGGTTTATTCCAGACCGATGCTGGCGAGCACGGCGTCGACGGCGGCATCCCAGCCCCGGTTGGCAGCAGGATTGGCCGGGCTCGGGTGCGGAATCGCGTCGATCTGCAAATTCATCCCCGCCAGCGCCAGCTCGGCGCGTTTGCGGGCAAACTGGCCCACGCCGATGACCCGACGTACCTGCAGCCTGGTGACGAGCTCCTGCAGTGCGGTGTCACAGATCCTGAACAACTCGGCGGCCTCGCTGGAGTTCATCTTGTCGGGCGTGATGTTTTTTCCGCCGAGCTCCATGAAGGCCAGTGGGCAGTAGTTGGCGACGAAATGCTTTCTGAAAAAATCCTCGGCCCGGGGATGTCGGTTTCGCACCCAGCTCCAGAGGCGGCGACCGCTCACCTCCGAGCGAGGGCAGTCGTAGCCCAGCACGGGACGCTTCGGATGCATGGCCACTGGAGGTTCAATGGTCGCATCAATGTGTAGATATTCCTGCACCAACCGGACCTCACCGAACGGAATCCCGGTCTGCACCATGCCGAACGGCCCCGGATTCATGCCCAGGAACAGAATCTCCCTCGGAGCGTCTCCGTATTTCCTGAAGTACTGCAGAATCGGCGCCCGGGCATAAACGAGCGGGTTGTAAACGTGCGCCACGGGATCGGAGAAGCGCATGTGATCGAGTTGACGGGCCAGCCCGTCGACGTGGTTTTCCCAGAAGGTCGGTTCAGTCACGGCCGGTCAGGCAGTCCTTCATCTCGACGGTCATCTGCATGATGCCGACACGGACACGGAGGTGGCCATCGGGGAGCTCGGACAGCACGATGGCTTCCTTGCCCGCGAATGGACCGGTGGCGAGATAGACGTGAGCGCCGGGATCGACGGAGGTGATCGGCCGCTTCTCCTGCCGGGGCGGACGCGGCTTCTGCGGACGAGCAGCGGCTGCCGCGGGAGCTTGCGCGGGAGATTCCCTGCGCGGGGCTTCGGGACGGCGGCCCGACTGGGACTGCGGTGCATCACGGCGCGGGGCCTGCTGTGAAGGCCGCGGCTGGGTCTGATTCCGTGGGGATGGCCGGTGATCGTTCTCCCGGGCCGGGGTCTGCTGCGGATGCTGGGAGGTCATGATCGGCCGCGCCACCACGGGGCGGGGCTGGATCAACTCCTGGCGGATCTGTTCGGAGCGCTCTCGCTCGGCCTGGTTCACGCTCACCTGCGCGGCGATCATGCCGTCGAGACCGAGCAGATCCCGATCATGCATCCATACGTGATCCATGGCAAAGCGACCGAGCGTCCGGAGAAGCGGCCCCAGCAGGGTGTCGATCTCCTCTACGGCGACCGCATCGGCGACATGGATGCGCTTCACGATCCCGAGGTAGGCCCTGTGGTCTCCGTGGCCCGATTTTTCAAGCAACTCGAGCTCCTGATCCCAGAGTTCGGGGAGGGAACTGTCCTTCTCCTCGACCTTCCCGAGGGAGAAGATCCCGAAGACAAAACCCGAGAGAGCATCCGAGAAGGACGACAGGACCGCCGCCCAGCCGGGGTCGGCGATCATCTTGCGAAGCTGGAACCGATCTCCGATGGCCAGGAAGGGCAAGCGAAAACCAACTTCGATCCCCTGCTCATCCAGGAAAAACCCAAGGGACGCATGGGCATACAACGGAGAAGGCGCCTGCATCAGCACCGACATTGGAATCTCGCGGTTCAGCGCGCGGGACAGCGTCCGGCGTTCCTCCTCCGGGCGCATGAAAAAGACCTCGAGACGATCAACCTGCCGCTGGTTCCAGACCGCCGGATGTTCAGAGCCGATCTCCATGGTCCACGACGAGGGTACCGAATCAGCGAGCAGCCTGGCACCAATCCTGGCCAGTTTTTCCTTCAGTGCGAGCCGGTCCTTGTTGAAACGGTTGTTGGCACGGCGCTCTTCCTGAAACAGTTGAAAGTCCTCTTCTCGAAAAGAAAAGGGGGCGGCAGGTGGTTCCATCTCAAATTTTCCTTAGGCTGTATACCTGAAATTCCCGGGTGAGTTCAAATCCCCTATGCGGGCGGCGGAGGCGGCAGATCGAAATCATCCTCCGGGGGCGGGGGCATATCGACGTCCATTCCTTCGGGCGGAGGCGTGGGCAGATCGAACAGGTCTTCTTCTGCGCCGGGGGCGGCTTCGTCAACCGGGGCGTTCTCATCGAAGAACCCGGAGAAAGCCTGATCGCCGAGCACCTCCAGGTCACCCTGGGAGGACGCTTCGGGCGGAGGCGGCGGCAGTTCAGCCTCGGACAGGATGTCAAAGGCATCGTCTTCGACATCCTGGCTGGCCGGCGGCAGCGGTTCTTCGGTCAGGACTTCGAACGCATCGCCCAGCTCGGGCACCTCGGTCGTTACGGGCGCAACCGCTGCCGGCATGGCAATACTGAAGTCCACGTCATCGAACTGCTCTTCGGCAGCCACCGCATTCATGGCTGGCTGGCTCTGCGCCTTGGGCAGACCCCCCGAAACCTTGGGCTTCAGTTCCTGTTTCGGGCGGGCCGGTACGCGGCCATTGAGTTCGTCCAGTGCTGTTACAAGTTCTTCATAGGAAATCATGCGATCACCTCACAAGCGGCGACTTTATCAGGTGGCCATCGCAAAATCAATGCTGGAATGCCATGGGAAACGACCCGGCCATGAGGAATTTCCACTGCGTAGCGTCTTTCGCACCTGGGTAACCTGTTACACCCTTTCCAGGTTATGTTTTCATCTTCGCCCACACCGAAGCCATGCGACACGGGACTTTTTCTGCCATCGTATTCTGGCACGGCAAATGCAAGCTCCTGCGCGCCAAATTATAAATATTTGGCCCATACGCTCCGGCCTTGTCCGGCACGCGTGCAACCCGGAAGGCGTCCAAAAGCCTTCACCGAAAGGATCTTTCAATGAATCAGGTTTTTGTCATTTTCAGCGGTCAATCCTCCGAATATATCGAAGAACTCAAGCTCCTTGCCCTGAACCCCGAGGTCGCCGGTGTCCTGAAGGCTCTGGAAACCGACCTCATCGCCGAGTGCCAGTTGCCGGAGATCCGCAGAACCGGCTATTTCCCGGCAGGGATCTATCCGTACTCCTGGGCGACCGGCGCGATGATTGTGCCTCCGCGGGAGGTGCTGATCCGCTCCGAGGTCAGCCAGCCCATGCTGTTCGTGACCGCGATCTGCCATGCCATCGCCTCGAAGTTGTTTCCGGGGGATCGGCCCGGCCTGACCGGCTACTCCGGGCACAGTCAGGGCATCGTCGCGGCCCTGTTCGTCGCCCAGGGGCGTGACGACCTGGCCCGGCGCCTGTCGAAGGCCACTCGATATATGATGTGGCAGGGGATCCGCATGCAGAACTCCTGCGGCTGGTTCACCCGCGTTCCCGGCGACGACGGCGTCGAACTGACCCCGATGCTGGCCGTCACGGGGGCTTCACGCGGCGAAATCGAGGCGTTCCTGGCGATCATCCCCGAGGCCCGGCGCCCCGACATCAGCCTGTGCAACGCGCCGGACCGCTTCGTGCTCTCGGGCAATCCGGCCCAGCTCGCACAGGTGCTCTCCACGCTCAGGAAGAAGTTCGGCCCCGAGAGCCCGACCCGGCGCCTGTGGTTCGATGCCGAGCCGCTGGCCGTCTCCGGCGCCTATCATTGCCGACTGATGGCCCAGGGCCGCGCCGACATCGATGCGGATCTCGCCCGACTGGAGCTCGACTTCGGACAGCACAAGTCGCTGCTGCCGGTGTTCTCGTGCCACGACGGCAGCCGCCTCGATCTGGAACCGCAGGTGACCCGGACGCTGATGGACATCCAGTACACCGGCACCGTCGACTGGCCGGCCACGCTGGGCCGCATCCTGGAGAGCCAGCGCGATCTCGACGCGCTGTGGATCCCGGGGCCGGGCCCGGGCCTGCGCAAACTGACCGCAGGTCTGCTGATGGGCTCCAGGGTGCGTGTCATGGAAGGTCCCTCTTCGACCGCCTCACAGGGCGATCTTTTTTCCTGGCCTGATGTTGCAAGCACCAAAGCCGGAGGCGTGGAATTCTCCAGCCGCTTCACCGAGCGCACCGGCAAGAAGCCCCTGATCCTGGCCGGAATGACGCCCACCACCGCAGGCGCCGCGCTGGTCGCCGCTGCAGCCAACGCAGGATATGTCGCCGAGCTCGCCGGCGGAGGCCAGGTCACCGAAAAGATCTTCCGGGCCCGGATGGAGGAGTTGAAGACCCTGCTTCAGCCGGGTGCGGCTGTGGTGCTCAACACGCTGTACCTGGATCCATACCTATATGATTTGCACATCCGCAAGGAGGGCCTCCTGTTCAAATTGAAGAAGGAGGGCTATCCGCTGGCCGGCTTCACCCTCACCGCAGGGATCCCGCCGGTGGCAGAGGCCGTGGCACTCCTGGAACGGGCAAGGGTCCACGGCCTGTCGATCTGCGCCTTCAAGGCGGGCACACCTGAGCAGATCGAACAGGTCATCGCCATCGCCAAGGCGGCGCCGGCGCACGCGATCACTGTCCAGATCGAGGGCGGAGAAGGCGGCGGGCACCACAGTTGGTACGGCCTGAGGAACCTGCTCAACCGTTCGTATGCCCGGCTGCGTGATCTGCCCAACGTCTCAATTGCGGCCGGCGGCGGCGTGCGCGACGCCTCCGATGTGACGGCGCTCCTTGATGGGTCATGGTACGGCGGTCCCGTGCGGCGCCCCCTCGACGCGGTGCTCGTCGGCACGCTGGCGATGGCCTGCGCCGAGGCAGGGACATCCTCCGCAGTGAAGGCTGCCCTGGCGGCTGCCCCGGGCGAGCCCTCCGGCTGGCCGCGCGGCCCCCAGGCGCCGGTCGTATCCGGACGCAGCGGCCTGGGCGCACCGATCTGGTACCTGCAGAACACGGCGTCCAGGGTGGCCAGGATCGCCGACGAAATCTCGGCGAACCCGGCGAGGCTGCCGGGCCTGCGCGAGGAGCTGGTCCGCCTGCTGGACAGGACCGCCAAGCCGTACTTCGGCGATCTCGAGGAGATGACCTATGCCGCATTCCTGCAGCGCTTCGTCGACCTGACCGCCATCGGAACCGGCGGCCCGTATGATCATGGCGCCTGGCTGGCCGTGGACCATGAGGAGCGCTTTGACCAGCTGGTGCGCCGCGTGCTGCAGCGCCTTGACATCAACAACAGAGTCCTCGCCGGAGATGGCGTAGACACCGCCAGGCCGCTCGAAACCGTGGCCAGCCTCGTGGAGCGCTTTGCTCTGCTCTCGGAGCGGATGCTGCTGCCCCAGGACCGTGCGTATTTCCTGCAACTGTGTGATCTTCCCGGCAAACCCCTGCCGTTCGTCCCGGTGCTTGATGGTGAACTGAGGCGCCGCTTCCTTTCCGACAGCCTGTTCGCATCGCATGCTGAGCGCTACGATGCCGACGCCGTTCTGGTGATCCCCGGCCCGCGGGCCGTGGGAGGCATCACGCAGGCCAATGTGCCCGTGGCCCGGCTGTTCGACGAACTCCTCGAGGGGGTCCGGCCCGGCGGCGGCGCCGGAAATCCCGGAGAGGCGAAGATCGTGCGCTGGGCCACCGGTTCGGGATCCACGCTTCATCGTCTCGGAAACCACGCATGGACCCGTCTTCTCGGTGCGGCCACCGTGCACACCGGGGACGGCATACGTGCGAATCCCCTGCTCGCTCTATTTTTCCCACGCCCTGGCGACGAAATCCGCATGGATTCGGTCAACTTTGCATGGAACTGCAACGGTCTAAATAAATTGCAACTTACTTCCGAGGGGCCGCGCGTGACCGGCACCTATGTTCTCACGCTGGCCGGCGGAGAGCCTGTTTCACTTCCTCTGGCGTTCCATATGGGGAGCGGATGGGAGTCGCCCTCTTGGGAAGCCGGGCCGTTCTTCGCCGCCGTGGATGAGATCTATCGAACGCTGGCGTTCCGGGATCCCGTCGGGGAGGCCGAATACGCCCAGGCGCTGGGCCGTCCGACCGAGTTCCGCAGCCATCCGTTCCTTCCCTGGTACGCCTCGGCCGCGCTTCGCGGCATGGTGACGGCCGTGGCTGAAAATCCGCTGGGGTTGCTGCACTACCGCTGTCGCGTCCTGAACGTGGCACCAAAATCCGTCGGTTCGGAGGCGCTCCGGCTGGAGCCCGCGCTGAAGGCCGGCCTCCAGATGCGTCACCACTTCAAATCGGGCGACGAAACCTGTGTCGAGGTCGACGGAGAGTTCATCCCGCGCTCCGGAAGGGCCGGCATTGTGAGATCCGGCGCCCTGCCCACTTCCGCTTTTGCCTTCGAGGAGATGCTGTATGAGACCGACGTCCTCCTCGGAGAGTCCGTGTTGTCCGCGCCCTCCGATGCAGCCCTGTTCGCGCTCTGCGGCGGCGATCGCAATCCACTGCACGCCGACGCAGGTCTGGCCCGCCTCGTGGGCTTCGCCAACCCGGCGGGCCTTCCCGGGAAGGAACTGGCGCGAGTCATGGACCTGACCGGGGTGGCCCGGTTGGCCGACCGGCCCTACCGGGACCTCTCCGGCGGGGAGCGGCGACGCGTGGAGATCTGCCGGGCGCTCGCCACCAGCCCGCGCTTCATCCTGCTGGATGAACCTTTTGCGGGCGTCGACCCGATCGCCGTGCTCGACATCCAGAAGATCATCCGCTTCCTCAAGGAGCGCGGCATCGGCGTGCTCATCACCGACCACAACGTGCGCGAGACGCTGGGCATCTGCGACCACGCCTATATCATCAACGAGGGCGAAGTGCTGGCGGCCGGCAAGCCGGAGGATATTGTCTATAATGAAAGCGTACGCAAGGTCTATCTGGGCGAGCATTTCCGCCTGTAAAGAACGGCTTGGGCACGTGGCGGCTCTCCCAGTCTGTCGATGAAACAAACCCTTCAGCTCAAGCTCTCGCAGCATCTCGCCCTGACGCCTCAGCTGCAGCAGTCGATC
>PHAZ01000152.1 GCA_002841825.1 Deltaproteobacteria bacterium HGW-Deltaproteobacteria-22
GAGAAGGAGAAGATCTTCGCGCAGCGGTATTCCCAGACCTACACGCACGCCAAGAGCATCCTCACCGACGACCTGTGGACCAAGACCCTGCAGAGCCCCGACGAGAGTCAGGACATCAACAAGATCCTGACCGGGCTGGGTCATCACCTGTCCCTGTACTATGCGCTGCCCCACAAGGACTACGGTCTGGACCGCAAGAAGAAGATCGACCTCGACAACGATCGCCGCGCCTTCTGTCAGGCCTACTCGTATGTCAGCAAGACCCTGCTGATCACCGCGATTCCGGAGTTGTTCGCCCGCGAGGGCCTGCCGCTGCCGATCCAGCTTGCCAACACCAAGGAAGGCACGAGCCTGCTGCCGTCGTGGCTCATCGAGGAGCGCAAGTTCGCGCACATGAACGAGCAGGAAGCTGCCTATAACTTCACCCGCGAGCTGGTCTTCCTGCGTCCGGAGCGCCTGTTCCGCCGCGCCGCGCCCGCGCCGACGGACCTGTTCAACTCGCTGTACGCGGCCTTCGCGGTGCTGTCCCCGGACAAGCCCCCCAAGTTCCCGGCCGGTCGCGAGGCCGCCATCGAGAAGCTCGTCGCGCATATCAAGGAGTATGTGTCCACCGCCGTCCTGGAGAGCCTCAAGCCCGTCGCGGCCCGCGTGCTGCAGCGTGAGTTCGAGCCCGAGATCACGCGCTGGATCCACTCCAACCACCGCACCAGCCTGCGTGCGGCCACCCTCATCGGCTGCGACATCCGCCGTGTGGTGGCCTGGGTGCTCTCCGAGCCCGACAACATCACGGGCATGGTCGCCAAGGACCGCATCAAGGAAGTGCTCCGCTTCGTGATCTCCGCAGAATATGCCGAGCTGCGCGCCCAACTGGGCCTGACCATTTCGTAGGAAACATGTCCCAACTCATCCACACCCTCGACTTCGCCGGCTCGGCGCAGGATCTGTTCGAGTCTTTCCTGCGCCACTTCCGGGCCCGCGACTATCACATCGAGGAGGCCGACGCGGTCGGCATGCGCCTGCACGCCGAGAAGACGCGCGGGCTGTTCTCCAAGCTGTTCGGCATCGGCACGCTGCACGTGCACGTCCAGTTCATGGATGACGACACCGTCCAGGTGCGGCTCTCTTCGGCCGGTGCCGGCACGATCCTTGACGAACTCAAGGCCCTGGCCGCGAAGAACAAGCCTGCAGTCGTGCCCGCCCCTGCCGCGCCGCCGGTCGTTTCGCAGGTGATCCTGCGGGAGATCGTCAAGATCCCGTGCCGCTTTTGTGGTTCGCTCATCGAGAACACCCAGACCCGCTGCCCATACTGCGGGGGAGAGTGACATGCAGGTATTCCAGACTTCGTTGGGCGCCTTCGAGACGAACTGTTTCTGGTTCGAGCACGCCGGGAAGGGCTACCTGGTCGATCCGGGCGACGTCGCCGTGCGTGCGTTTCTGCCGGAGATCGGTTCCGTCGACGTGGTGCTGCTCACCCACGGCCACGTCGACCACGTGCTGGGCATCGCGGCCGTGAAGGAGCGCTTTCCTGACTGCCGCGTCGTGCTCGCGAAGCCCGACCTGGGCTGGTACGAGAAGGCCGATCTGCAGGCGCGGATGTTCGGACTCAAGCATGTGCCCCAGCCCGTCCCCGACACCCTGATCGACCCCCCGTGCGAGATCGACGGCATCCGGGTGCTGGCCACCCCCGGCCACACCCCCGGTGGAGTCAGTTATTTCCTGGCCGACGAGGGCGTCTGCTTCTCGGGTGACACCCTGTTCGCCCAGGGCGTGGGCCGCACCGACTTCCCCGGCGGCTCCTGGAACGAGCTCTCCAGGAGCATCCGTGACCAGCTCTACACGCTGCCGCCGTCCACGGTCGTCTATCCGGGCCACGGCCCCGAGACCACCATCGCTGACGAACGCCGCAGCAACCCCTTTATTTCTGGTAAACGCCCGTAATTATTCTTCTTCGGGGGTGCGTAATTTACGCAGTGCAAGGCGGCGGCGGATTCCGCCGATCTTCATGATCGTGAGGTTGCCGTCGAGGTGGTCGAGCTCGTGCTGGAAGGCGCGCGAGAGCAACCCGGTGCCTTCGAGTTCGAACGTCTCGCCGGCGAGGTTGGAGGCCCGCACGCGGGACTTGGCGAAGCGCTCGACGGGGATGAAGACGCCGGGCAGGCTCAGGCAGCCTTCCTCCTCCTTGATCTTGCCCTCGGTGAACACGATCTCGGGGTTGATGAACACCAGCGCCGGGTCGGCCTTGGTGCCGCCTGCAAACGTCGGATCCAGAACGAAGATCCGCTTGAGGGCGCCGATCTGCACGGCCGCCAGGCCCACACCGTCGGAGGCGTACAGCGTCTCGACCATGTCCGCCACCAGCGTGCGCAACTCGTCGTTGATGTCGGTGATCACTTCGGAGACCTGCTCCAGGCGGGGATCGGGATAGATGACAATCGGTAACAGGGCCATGACAAACTCCGGCCCGAGTCTTAGCCCAATCCCGCGGCGACTTCAAGCTGAACCTGTCCGATGACCCGCTGCGATATTTTTGGACTGAAAAATACGAAACTGACGTATACCGGAGGTCACAACTGTTTGAGGTTGGTTCCATGCAACATTTTTTCGGTAATCATTGCGCGATTCTTTATCTATTCATCGTTCTTGGTGCCTGCGCCAACGGCGGCAACAGTCCGGGTCGATCCACCGGGCCCGACGCCTCGACCATGGCCCCCGAAACTGCGATGAAGGCTGAGCCCCCCGCGCTGGTGGCCGCCGTACCGGCAGACGCTCCCGCCTTGTGCCCGCCGTCGAAAAACGGTTTCGACCTGAAAAGGGAGACCGTATCCCTGGCCGACGCCGGGCAGGCCGTGCGCGACTGTGCGGCGGCCGCGATCCGCGCGTACCTGGCGAAGCATCCGCAGGCGGGTGACGTCGGCGAGGACCACTGGAAGGCCAAGCTCAAGTCAATCAAACCAGGAATCACACAGAAGGCCTTCGAAGTGGCCACCGGTGGAAAAAACGAGGGCGGCGTCGGCAGCGGCCGGTCGTTCTCGATCACCTGGCGCCTCGACGACTACTGGGTGGTGACCACGCACTTCGATCTGCCGGATTCGCTGCGCACGGTCGATGAGCCAATGCGCCACGCGCGTGGCGTGTGGGTCGACCCCGGCAAGAACTACAGTGGAAAATGGATCACCTATTTCGTCAACGGCCTGATGTCCCACGAGATCCGGTACAAAAACGGCGTGTACGAGTCCTTCCGCACCTACTACGACAACGGGCAACTGGTCAGCGAGCAGACCTACGTCAACGGCAGGATCCACGGCCCGGAGCTTGGCTTCCACCGCAACGGCGCCCGATCCTACTCGATTGCGTATGACGACGGGAAGAGCACGGGGCGCTGGGCCCATTGGTACCCCGACGGCAAGCTCCAGAGCGAGCATACCTACAAGGACGGAAAGCCGCACGGGAGCAATGTCAATTACCGCCCCGACGGCACGAAGTCCTCGCGCATCGACTACCGTGACGGCGTCGAGACCGGCCAGGCCGCCTGGGACGAGCAAGGGAAGCTCCTCTACGCCCGCGGCACCGCCGCCGCCGCCGCAGGAACACCGTAAGCCGCACCGGCTACCGCTTCCGCAACGCCACCACCGGGGGCACCCGGGAGGCCAGAAACGCCGGAATCAGCGTGGACGCGACCGTGAGCGCGAGCAGGGCGGCGCCGCTCCACAGCGCGGTGGAGACGGGGAAGCGGGCGTGGATGCGGCCCGAGAAGACGCCGCCGGCGACCTCAATGCCGGACTCGCCGGTGAACCAGGAGGGGTCGATGCCTACGGTGGCGCCGTAGAGGATCGCCAGGGAGCCCAGCGCCAGGCCCAGCGCGCCCGCGATGAGCCCCAGCAGCAGGCTCTCGGTGGCAACCAGGCGCACCAGCGTGCCGCGGCGCATGCCAACAGCACGCAGGATGCCGTGCTCGCGGCGTCGCTCGAGCATGGACATGAAGAACGCGTCCACGAGGGAGATTGTGATGATGAAGAAGATGATGAACTGGAACAGCCACACCGAGGAGGAGTGGTAGTCGATGAACTGCGCAGCCATGGGCAGGTTCTGGCGCCAGGTGAGGACCTCGACGCCGGCGGAGGCGTCCGATGGGTTGATGCCTTTCAGGTTGGCCCGGATCCGGCGCGCCAAGGTGTCGGCACCCGCAGGGGTCGAGAACAGGGCGATCTGGTGGGCACCATGAGGCAGGCCGAACCATGCGCGGGCCACCGGCAGCGGAAGGTACACGCTGCCGCGGTCGACGGCGGGATCCCCGGTCTCCAGGATCGCGGCCACGGGCACCGACTTTTCTACGGGGCCGTAAGGTCCGGACAGCTGCAGCACCACACGGTCGCCCGGCTCGATGCCCAGGGTGTCGGCCAGGAGCGAGCCCAGCACGACCTGTTCGCCCGAGAACGGGAAGCCGCCAGCCCTGCGCTTGGAGAGCAGGTCGCCGTGGTAGAACGTCGAGGGCCAGGGTGCTGCGATGCCGCGATGGAAGTACACGACCTGGCCGGCGCTCTTGAGGATGCCCGTGAAGAAAAGCCTCTCCTCGTATCGGTCCACTTCACCGGACAGCTCGGCCAGCACCGGCGTGGTGTCGGCGATGACGGCCGAGGGCCTGGGATCGGCCCCGTATCCCTTGGCCATGACGACCACGTGTCCGGACTGGGTCCGGACCAGCAGGTTGGCCAGCTGGTCATAGCCTTCGTCAGCCAGTCCGCGGAAGAACAGCAGCACCGCCCAGGCCAGCGCCAGCGCCAGGACCAGGATGGCCGTGCGCAGCCTGCGGCGCATCAGTTGGGCGAACGCGACGCGGAACCAGAACATGGCTATTTCTCCTCGGAGAGCGCCGACCGGGCGGACATCCGTGCCACGCGCCAGGCCGGCCACAGCGCGGCTCCCACGGCAGCAGTCCACAGAAGCGCGGCGGGCACCACGATGGTCTGCCAAACCAGCTCGGCGTGCCACACCGGCCGCAGCAGCACACCCGCGAAGGTGAATCCGTCGGCGAAGAAAAAACTCAGGTCCAGGCCCGTCGTGGACAGGTGCGAGCAGAGCAGCCAGCCCAGCGTGGTGCCCACGGCCAGGGCTGCCGAACTAACCACAGTTGCCTCGAGCAGGATCATCCCGAAGAGGGCGCCGGGGCCCAGCCCGATGGCCTTGAGCACGCCGAACTCCCAGGTGCGCTCGAGGATCGACATCAAAAACGAGTTGAGCGTGCCCAGCATCGCCATCAGGATCACGATCGA
Source organism: Deltaproteobacteria bacterium HGW-Deltaproteobacteria-22 (assembly GCA_002841825.1). Lineage (GTDB taxonomy): Bacteria > Myxococcota_A > Polyangia > HGW-17 > HGW-17 > HGW-17. The sequence continues at coordinate 5,271 of PHAZ01000152.1, forward strand.
AAGGATCATGAAGACCAGGCCCTCCTGGAACGCCACGGCCGACTGCATGCCCGGCGCCAGTTGATTCCACGTGCGCAGGACCAGCTCTGGCGGCAGGATCCTTCTGAGGTGCGCGCTCGCCGGGGGAAGGTCCGCTGCGTGCTCCAGCAGGATCGCCAGCTCGTGGACGCGGGGGCGCCCGTCGGGTGAGACGAACCCCAGTTGCTCGACGGCCCAGGCCAGCGGCACGAAGGCCGCCTGTGCGTCGAGCTCGGGCACCTGGGTGGAGAGCACGCCCACCACGCGGCCCCAGAAGTCGCGAGGCACGCCTTCTGCGTCGAACACGTCCAGCCCCACGCGGTCGTGCAGGCGAATCCCCAGGCGGCGGGCCAGCGTCTCGCCGATGACGACGGGGACGTCCGCGAATTCGGCCTCGGATGCGGGGAGGTCCCGTTCGGGCGCATCCACGACCGGTCCATCCTGAGCCTGCAACCAGCGTCCCTGCACCAGCGCGCGGGCCAGCGCGAAGCGGCCCTCGGCGGCCGGGTCCACAGCGAACACCCGCACGGGCAGGTCGCGCGTTGCTGTAAAGAGCAATGGGGTGTCCAGTGCAGGCCCCTTTGGCGCGTGTGTCGGCGCGGCTTTCCTGACCACTGGTTTTTCCACCGAAAGTTTTTCCAGGGCGTCGAGATCGTCCTCGTCGATCTCGATCTCGGGCTCGGGCAGGAAGTCCTCGAGCTGGACGAGCCCGGAGTAGAGCGTCATCAGGCCGTCGTCGGCGGGTCCGGCCAGCGCGCCCGTGACGGTCAGTTGCGGACACTCCCTCCCAATCGGGTGCATCAGGAACAGGCCAACTGCGTCGGCATGGGCGGCCGACACGAGCACGTCGCAGGGCTTCTCCGGCATGCGGCCGGCGGACAGGACCGTCGCATTCCCCGTTTTCTTCAGGCGAGCCGCCAGCGGAGCCAGGCGAGCCGCCAGCGGAGCCAGGCGGGCCACCTGTGGCCGGTGGATCGACACCAGTCCCGCCGTGTGGATGCGCGGGGCGACGGTCCACGCAACGCCGGGGGGCGCCGGAGTCGCCGGGAGGGCGAAGGTGGCCGACAGGGGAAGATCCTGCGATCGGTCGGTGGCGTGGACCTGGAGATGTCCGGTGCGCAGCTCGACGACCGAGCGCACCATCTGGCGGGAGATGCCGCGCGCCAGTCCGTAGGTGGCGATCGCGGCCACCAGCCCGCAGGTCAGCGTGAAGAAGGCCGAGAAGCTGCGGCGCCGCGAGCGCCAGACGTTGCGCCAGGCCATTTTCCAGGTGTAAGCGAAGGTGGAGAGCCCCATCACCGCGAGTCTACGCGATTTCAGTTCCGGGGGAAAGGGAGCCTCATGGATGCCTTTGAAAAAATGACTGTGGCGTCGTTTGCTTTTGAGGAAGAAGCCGGGCTATCGGTTGGCCTTCATGAACTTGTCGAGGAACTCGGCGAGCAGGCGGACGCTCTCGGTCGGGCAGGCGTTGTAGGTTGAAGCGCGCAAACCGCCCACGGAGCGGTGGCCCTTGAGGCCCAGGAAGCCGTGGGGCTTGGCTTCGGCCAGGATCTTGGTCTCCAGCTCCTCGCTGGGCAGCCGGAAGGTGATGTTCATCAGGGAGCGGTGCTCCTTGACGGTGACCGTCGGGCGGTAGAAGCCCTCGGAGGCGTCGAACAGGTCGTACAGCAGCGCCGCCTTCTCCTGGTTGATCTTCTGCATGTTCCCGAGGCCGCCGATCTCTTCCTCAAGCCACTGGAAGGCCAGGTCGATCATGTAAATCGTGAACACGGGAGGGGTGTTGTAGATGCTGTTCTCCTCGACGTATTTCCGGAAGGAGAGCATCTCGGACAGATTCTCGGGAACGCGGGCCAGGAGGTCCTTGCGCACGATGCACATCGCGCAGCCGGACGGACCGAGGTTCTTCTGCACGCCGCCGTAGATGAACGCGAAATCCTTGACGTTGATCGGGCGGGAGAAGAAGTCCGAGGACATGTCGGCGAACAGCGGCGCCTTGATCCTCGGGAAATCGGGGAACTCCGTGCCGCGGATGGTGTTGTTGACGCACATGTGCACCAAGCAGGCGTCGTCGTCGAACTTCAGGGTGTTCAGATCGGGGAGGTAGGTGTAGTTGGTGTCCTTGCCCGACCACAGCACCTCGACGTTGCCCTTGCTGCGCTTGGCTTCCTTGATGGCGCGGGAGGCCCACGTGCCCGTGTCGATGAACTGCGCCTTGTCGCCCTCGTGGATGAAGTTCATGCTGATCATCGCCATGATCATGCTGGCGCCGCCCTGCACGAAGATCACTTCGTAGTCCTCGGGGATGTTGTACAGGCGTTTGGCGCGCACTTTCGTGTCCTCGAGCACGGCGTCGAACGCCTTGTCGCGGTGGCTGATTTCAAGGATGCCTGCACCGGTGCCGGCAAAGTTCCACAGGGCTTCCTGGGCTTTTTTAATTGACGACTCGGGCAGGACGGCCGGTCCTGCAAAGAAATTGTGTTTTCTCGGGGTGTCCATTCAAGATCTCCTTTCGCGGGCGAATAAAATTGGCCCGACGAGTCCGGTATCCCCTGATCACCGACGGATTGTCAAGGGGGATTGTTATGATTTTCACAGACCCGGGGTGCGGTGATGGTGGATGGCGATCGCCATGATCGTGGTGACCGCGGTGTCCACGCGGAGGATCAAGTTTCCGAGGCTGTGCGTCACGAATCCGGCGGCCGCGAACGCAGCGGCTTCGGTCGCCGACCAGCCGCCCTCCGGGCCGACGGCAGCGACCACGGGTTGTCCCAGGGAGATGTTCCATGGAGCGTAGCCGGCGGGGGCCTCCTCCCAGAAGAACAGTCTCCGGGCCTGGCCGAAGTCGCGGGCCAATACCTCGTCGAGGGGGCATGCCGGCTCAATCCCGAGGAATGTGGCGCGTCCGGACTGCTCACAGGCGGCGATCATGACCTTGTTCCAATGTGGGGCCTTCTGTTTGGCCACGCGGGTGGGCACGATGGTCCGCTCGGAGATCACCGGATGCAGGCGGGCCACCCCCAGCTCGCAGGCCTGCCGGATCACGGTGTCCATGGTCTCGTGCCTGGGCAGCGCCAGGATCAGTTCCAGCGCGTGGACGGAGGTTTCGACCGAAGGAGGCGCGTCCGTGACCCGCACGCCGGCGTCACGTTTCCCGATGGGTTCGAACACACCCGCGGCGGTGTTTCCCTGGCCGTCGAACAGTCGCACGGTCACGCCTGCGGCCAGGCGCTGCACATGGAGCGCGTGATGGGCCTTCTCTGGCGGCAGGGGCACGAGTTGGCCCGGTATCCAGGGCTGAGGAAGGTGGATGTTCACGTCGGACATGGAACCTCTCACAGGGAGATCGACCCCGTTCAGGGGCCTGCTGCAGCTGGTTCGGCAGCGGCCGTTTCGGCCGCGGCCTTCCAGGCCGCCGGCCGCAGCCCCTCGAAGGCGTTGCGATGCACCTGGAGGATGTGCGCCCAGTCAAAGTGGATGCGGGCACGTGCCAGGCCCCCGTCCACGAGGCGAACACGAAGGTCTGTGTCGTCGAGCACCCGGGAGATGCTGTTGGAAAGCCTGTCTCCGTCGTTTTCCGGGAACAGCAGCCCGTTGACGCCGTCGGAGATGACGGAGGGAATGCCGCCGGACGCCGACGCGATGACCGGCAAGCCTGCAGCGTTGGCCTCGCACAGCACGCGTCCCATGGTTTCGGCGTCACGCACGCCGGTGATCGGATCTCGGTACACCGTGGAGGCTAGGATGAAGACATCGGAGCTCCAGTAATACGGGGGCATGGATTCATAGGCGACGCCGCCGACGAAGGTGACGTGATCCTGGATTTCCAGGCGCCGGGCCAGCGCCCGCAGGCGACCCAGACGTTTTCCCTTGCCCACGACGGCCATGTGCCAGCCCCGCGCGGCCGGATCCTGGCTGGCGAACCACTCGAGCAGGAAGTCCAGGCCCTTCTTGTCCACGAGGCGGCAGGCGGTCAAAAACAGCGTCCTTCCCGCGGGAAGGCCCAGTTCCTGACGCAGGTGCTCCACGTGCAGGTGCTCGGGACGCGTGAAGAAGCGCGCGTCCACCCCGCCGACGACCACGCGGATCTTCTCGGGAGGCACGCCGATCTCCAGCAGGAGACGGCGGGTGAAGTGACTGTTGGCCAGGATCGTGCCCGCACAGGTGGCTGCGGTGCGCACGAGGCT
>PHAZ01000153.1 GCA_002841825.1 Deltaproteobacteria bacterium HGW-Deltaproteobacteria-22
CCATCATCGTCGGTCTGGTTGTCGCAGATCTCCAACGTGGTCGGGCAGTCCGGAGATTCGATGCAGTCGAGGTCCTCGCAGTCGATGTCGCCGTCACCGTCGTCATCGGTCTGGTTGTCGCAGATCTCCTGCGTGGCTGAGCATGCCGGAAAATCGGCGCAGTCTGCGTCCTCGCAGTCGACGTCGCCGTCACCGTCGTTGTCGAAGCTGTCGTTGCAGATCTCGTCGGTGAGATTGCAGAACTGGTGGTTGAGGCAGTCCTGATCATCGCAGTCGACGAAGGTGTCGCCGTCGTCGTCGGTCTCGTTGTTGCAGATCTCGGCGCCGGTGCAGGCGGCATCGGCGATGCAGTCGAGGTCGTCGCAGTCGACGAAGGAGTCACCGTCGTCGTCGACCTGGTTGTCGCAGACCTCGGGATTGGAGACGTTGTTGAGGTTGTTGACGTTGTTGGTGTTGCAGGCGGCGCTGGCCCAGCAGTCCTGATCGTCGCAGTCGGCAAAGGAGTCGCCGTCGTCATCGGTACCGTTGTCGCAGATCTCGTCATTGGAGTTGTTGTTCGAGGAGTTGTCGTCACAGGCAGTTACGAGGAAAAAAGCGAAAAGAAGGATAGTCAGACTCGAAAAGATTTTCATGGGAACCTCCGTAGGTAGGCAACTGCCGTACCAGGAAAAAGTGATCCGAAGCACTTTACTCCCACTTTGCACCTTTTGCAAACTGGCCTGCGCAATTTTCAGATATCATCATCTGTTCGCCGGCACCGCGGGATTTTTGATTCCGTCGGCAAATCCGGGTAGATTCCGCGCATGAACACATCCGTAGAAAAACCTCCCATCGTATTGATCGCCGGTGGCGGCACCGGCGGACACCTGTTCCCGGGCCTGGCGCTGGCCGAAGCGTTCCAGGAGATCGGAGCCGAGATCCACTTCGCTGGTTCCTCGCAGGGCATCGAGGTCCGGGCCGTACCCCGGGCGGGGTATCCGCTGCACCTGATTCCGGTCCGGGGCATCAAGGGACGGGGGATCCTTCGCAAGATCCTGGGGCTGTTCATGCTGCCTGCGGCGTTTTTCTCGTCGTGGAGGCTGCTGCGTCGCGTCCGGCCGCGCCTGGTCGTGGGTGTGGGTGGCTACGCCTCCGGGCCGGTGGTGTGGACGGCGTCGCTGCTGGGCTACCGCACCGCCATCCTCGAGCAGAACACGGTGCCAGGGCTCACCAACCGCAAACTCGGACGCCGGGTGCGGCGCGTGTACATCACGTTTCCGGAGTCGGAGCAGTTTTTTCCCGCGAAGGTCGTCCGCAACCTGGGTAACCCGGTGAGGCGCGCCATCGTGGAGAGTCTGGCGGGAGGCGAGGCCACCGCCGGGAACGGTCCGCTGCGCATCTTCATCTTTGGGGGAAGCCAGGGGGCACGGGCGATCAATGAACTGTTCATGCGGAGTGCCGCGCGCCTGGCCGCCATGGGCGTGAGCATACGGCACCAGACCGGTGCAGCCGACCGGGAGCGGGTCGAGGTCGCCTATCGCGAGGCCGGGGTGAAGGCCCGTGTCGACGACTTCATCCATGACATGGCCGGCGCCTACGCCGAAGCCGACATCGTGGTGTGTCGCGCCGGGGCCACGACCTGCTCGGAGCTGGCGATTGCGGGCCGTCCCGCGATCTTCATTCCCTATCCCCATGCGACGGACAACCACCAGGAGCACAACGCGCGGTCTCTGGTGCAGACCGGAGCTGCCATCCTGCTGCTCGAAGCCGACGCATCAGAGGATACCCTGATCGCCCACCTGGACTCCCTGTCCCGCGATCGGCTCGTGGCCATGAATGCTGCGATGACCGCAGCGGCACGCCCCCGTGCGGCCGCCGAGATCCGCGACGACCTTCTCACGCTGTAGGACTCCTGGTGGAGACCGCGAACCGGTCGGATCATTTTATTGCATTCCGTCTATGCTTTCAGTCAAACGGCTTTCGCCGGAAGCTGACATTCTTGTCATGCTCGAAGGCGCGGGTTTGCTGCGAAACGACGGACCCTGACATTATTGACATACCTCACACTTGAGAAAGTGGAGAATTCCCTTATAGAACAATGATTTGGCTGTTTGTAAAAATATAAGACCGGCCGCGAACGACCCAACCCTGAAAAAAAGAGGAAAAAAAAGATGACAGGAAAAAAAGGAATGCTAGGCTAAGGATTAGGAAGGAAGGGCTAAGCTAAGTTAAGATCCAAGCCTGGCAGCTTCTTCTTGACGCAAGTTCGGTGCCATCCTTCCTTCTTCTTCGAATTCCTTTGTCATTGCTGGAAAAAACGGGGTCCTCGGACCCCTGCGTCCTCGAAGTGGCCCTTCCTGGAAAGACCGTTTCCGACATTTTTGTCATAGTTGCGGAAAAAGTTGACCTAAAGCCTGTCGCTGGGCCTCGAAGTTGACCTCGGCACCCTGTCGGGCGAGGTCCAGCAGCGTGGAAAGTTGGCCGGTGGAGAAGGGATGGCCCTCGGCGGTGCCCTGGATCTCGACCAGGTCCAGCGCCTGCGTGAACACGAAGTTCATGTCGACCTCGGCGGATGAGTCCTCGGCGTAGTCCGGGTCCAGCAGCGCGTCGCCCTGGAACAGCACACAGGAGCACGCGCACACGGCATGACGCAGCGGCAGAGTCCTGAGCAGGTTCTTTTTTTGCAGGTGCGCAAGGGCCAGGGTCAGCGCCACGAAGGCGCCGGTGATCGATGCGCACCGGGTGCCGGCGTCGGCCTGCAGCACGTCGCAGTCCAGGGTGATGGTGCACGGCGGCAAAGCCTCCAGGTTCACGGCTGCACGCAGGGATCGTCCGATCAACCGCTGGATCTCCTCCTCGCGGCCCTTGCGCGTACGGCTGGAGCGTGTCAGCGTGGCGCCCGGAAGCATCGCGTATTCGGCGGTGATCCAGCCGCCGGCGCGGTCCCTGGCGAACCAGGGAGGAACCTTCGTCTCCACGTGGGCCGCGCAGCAGACCCGGGTGTCTCCGCAGGAGATCAGGACGGATCCGGCGGGTCCCTTCTGGAAGTCGGTCTCGATCAGGATCGGTCGCATCTGGTCGGGCTGGCGTTGATGTTTTCTCATGGAGGGTTCCTTTCACCGCAGGTGGCGGGCGGCGCCGCAGGGGCACGCAGGGCGCGTGGCAGGGCAAGGAAGAACAGGCTTCCGGCGAGGGCACCGGAGAGATCCAGGATCCAGTCGACGGGGTCGGCCACGCGGCCGGGAACGAAAGACTGGTGCCACTCGTCGAGGCCCCCGGCGAGCGCGCAGAGGGCAAGCATGAGCCCCACCGCGCGCATAGATGAGCGCTTCGGTGATCGCGACAGTGCCCAGGACAGCAGCACGGCCAGGAAAAAGTACTCGGCCGGGTGGAACACGAAGCCCGCGACCGGGCGGCTCGTGCGCGTGGAGGTGGCCGAAAGGAGGGATATCAATCCATAATAATAAACAGGTGGCAGAAACCTGGCTCGCCCGGAGACGAACCCGGGCAGGAGAAAAACCAGACCTCCGGCGAAAAGCAGCACGGGAAACATGCGGTAGTACAGATGCTCCACACCGAAGAAGCAGACGACCGCGATCGCAGGTGGGACCTGGACCCACAGGATGGCGGCGGGGAAGTGCTGACGCAACAGCCGCAGCAGCGAGTTCATCGGCTTACCAAAGCATCTTCGTCACGCGGGCGGAGGTGACGATCCGGGGATTGATCAGCGGCTCCTGGGGTCGCGACACGAAGAGGATCTCCACGGCGGCGCCGTTCTCGAGAACCTGCAGGATGCGCACCTCTTCGAGGGAGTCCGCAAACGGGGACCACATCGTCGCGTTCTTCACTGGAATCACGTTCAGCGGGACGAAGCGGACCTGGTCCGGGGCGACCAGTTCGAGCTTGCCCGTGTAGGTGATGATGCCCGCCTTTTCCCGGTTGAGGTAGAGCAGCAGCCCGAAGCCGATGTTCTCGCCGCGGTGGAAGGTGACCGGGTGTCCGGGGCCTCCCTTGCCGGTGAGTGCAAGGACCGAGGCAGTGTCGACCTCACGGGTGATCACGGATTGAGCCATCACGAGCTGGACGTTCACCGTCTCCTGGGATGCGGTCGTCACGCGGCCCCATTCCCCGGTCAGGCCCAGGCACGCGAGCACCGGTGTGCGTGGCGCCAGCCTGGCCGGAGCGACCGCAGGCAGCAGTACGGCCGCTGGAACGGTGAACTCGAGCACGCCCGCCTGAAGGACGACGTGGTTGCCGTCGATGCGGACCACCGAGGCAATGGCCATGTTGATGATGTCCCAGGAGCGGCCGATGGGCGTCGGCGTCCAGACCCGGTCGCCAGGCTTGAACGAGGGGATGACCTCGGGGCCGACATACCAGGGAAAGGTGTCCGGGTTGCGGATCGCGGCGCTCTTCCTGGCCATCCGGTGGTCGGGTACGATGGGCCTCACCGTGGATTCGCGCGGGTCCGACGGCCCGCGGTGCTGCTGCGGAGGCTCCGAGCAACCGAGAATGAAGATCAGACCCAGCAACGCGGCCGGCTTCCGGCAGTCTTTCATAGCTCCACCAGTCCTGCCTGCATGGCCAGGCGAACCGCTTCGACCCGGGAGTTGACGCTCATCTTCCGATAGATCCGGGCCAGCATTTTCTTGATGTTCGTGCGCTTGCGGCCCATGGCCGAGCCGAGCTCGGGGTTGGACAACCCACGGGCCATCAGGTTGAGCAGGTCGATCTCCTCGGGGGTCAGTTCGTAGTTCGGGCCCGAGCGGCCGCGAGCCGACAGGAACAGGTTCCAGAACCGGGCGGCCAACTGGGAATCGATCACACAGCCCCCCTCGGAGACGTCCACGATGCCCTGGTATACCTTCTTCAGGGCCGTTCCCTTGAGCAGGTAGCCCGCAGCGCCCTTCTGGATCGCACAGAACACGACGTCCTCGGAGGAGGTGGTCGTCAGCACCAGGATCTCCGGGAAGGTCTCCCGCCGGGTGAGTTGATCGATGCACCAGAGGCCGCCGTTTCCGGGCATCTCCAGGTCCAGCAGCAGCACATCGGCACCGTCGAGGGCCGGATCAGCCAGCGCCGCCTCGGCACACTCGGCGTGGCCGCAGAACCGGACGTCCACCATCCGGGGCAGCTTCTCGATCAGGTCGCGCGCGAAAATCGCGTTGTCTTCGCAGAGGTACAATTGAAGTGTCATGCCTTGTCAGTTCTGATACCGCTGGGGGATGCCGTACTCCAGAAACACGTCGGAGAGCCCCAGTTCGAGCAGGTAGGCCGCCTCGGAGGCATCCTTGGGCACGTCGTGCACGTCGCCCAGCGCAGCGCGGCGGTAGAACTCGCCGGCGAACGAGACCAGGAAGCGGCCGTTGAGAATCGTGAACTCGCAGAGCAGGTCACAGGTGTTGCCCGCACCGTCGGTGGCCGTCCATACCGCGTGCTCCGGGCAGCGGATCGCCGGGCAGGAGGTCAGGGTCACGGTCTTGTCCCGCAGTTTCTGATTGAGGGTCACGTTGTCCAGCCGGTCGACGATGGCGGTCTCGGAGAGATCCACGGGCGACCCGGCGGAGGTCTCGTAGCCTGCCGAAAGCTCGAAGTTCTGCAGCAGCTGGATCGCCGGCGGCGGGATCTGACCCGGATGCAGCACCAGCGTCAACTGGCCGCCGTTGGCGAGCACGGCGTCGGCCTCCTCGAGGACGTCGTCGGTGACCAGGCGGGAGGGCTCCAGCCACATCAGGACGTCCGGTATCCAGGGCAACGGTCGGCGGGTGGCCAGCGCCGACAATGAGACGATGCGGTTGAGGTTCGTGTAGAACGTGTAGTGGTTCGTCGTGCCCGCCTTGCCGGTGGACAGGTTGTCCGCGGCGGTGTCGATGCGCACGTTGAGCCCGGGCATGGGGCTGTCGCGCATCCGCTCGGTTTCGCGCTGGGCGAGCCACTCGAAGCCGTTGAGCGCCAGGCCGCGGTTGTCGATGAACATCAGGTACGGGTCGCCGAAGATGTTCTGGTCGCCCACGACAAACACCCTGCCGCTGCCGTAGGTGACGGCCTGCACGACGGCCTGGGGACCGCTCTGCTCATCGGGATCCTTGGTCCAGTTGCCGTAGTAGCCCTCGTTCATATCGGGGTTCCACTTGTCGCCCCAGCCGCCCGCGGAGGTGAAGCCAACTCCGCCGGGGCCGTCGACGGGGCCGCCGGTCTGCAGGCTGTATTCGAGGACATCGCCGTGCACGGGATGCTCGCGCACATCGGACACCAGGATCCAGCCGAGGCCCGAAACCGTGTGCGGGGAGACGTCCACGCAGATCTCGTAGCGGATCTCGATGCCGAAGGGGGCCAGCAGCGGGTTGGTCATCTCGGCGTGCTTGTACACGTTGGTGTGGTCGGCGATGACGAACAGCCCGCCACCGGCGTGCACGAAAGCGCGCACGGCTTCGATCTCGTCCTCGGTGAAGGAAGCGCGGGTCTCGTCGACGAGGTTCAGGAAGACCACGTCGTAGTCTGCCAGGAGCCTGGGGGTGATCCGCCCTTCGGTGAGCCGGTCGTGGGAGTAGCCGTGGAGGTTCATCTGCTCGAACAGCCGGGAGTAACCGTACATGTGTGCGTAGCGGAAGTCGCTCTCGTTGAGCTTGATCGTGGAGTTCTGCTTGATGGCGTGGACGTTGTCCTCCAGGATGCGCGTGGTGTTGCCGGTGTAGCCTGCCGGCGGACGTCCGCCGATCACGACACGGTAGTCGCGGTCCTGGGAGTTGTCGCAGGAGGCCACCTGGGAGCAGGCCATGGTTAAGAAACTAAGCAACCATATGGAACGCTTCATGAAATGCCTCCGGAACCCATACCTGAAGAAGCAGGATGCCATGGAAACGAGAATGATCAAGTCCGGGGCCGCAGGAACAGGCGGCGGAGAATCGCACGCAGGTTCAGCGCCAGGAGGATGAGCAGGATCAGGACCACCGGGATCTTCCATAGGATGGTCCAGTCCGTCGGGGTCACGCCTTCGAGCAGGATGAAGGCGTCGTCCTGGATGATGGTGGGACTGTAGAATTTCAACTTTGAGACCATCGACAGGGGCAGCCGGTAGGCGTCTTCCCCTTGACGGGCCTTGAGGATTCGGCTCGTCTTGGTGTTTCCATCGCCGAGGTCGAGATTCTCCGTGGCCTCGTCGTACAGCGGTGGGAAGTCAGTGCGGGCGTGCATGACCACCAGTTCCTGTCCTTGAACACGGATATCCTGCACCGGGATGTTGAACAGGAACTTCCAGCGCGGGGCCACGCGCAACGCCGGGGCGATCACCACGCAGTCGGGGGCGCGGCCGGCGTCCTTCTCCGAGCAGTCCCGCCGGATCCTGTGCGTCTCCTTCAGTTGCCGGACCTCGTTGTCGGCGATATGGGCGACGATGTCCCAGTCACCCTCGGCCTGCACCGCGCCCGAGAGCGGAGCGAAGGGATAGCCCTGGGCGATCAGCCAGCGATAACAGTCATTCAACTGCTCGAAAGGCCGGTGGGTGATCTCGACGGTCACCCGGGCGGGATTGCTGCCGCAGGCGGCCCCGGCCACCGTGAACGTGCCGTCGGCGGCGAAGGCGATTTCCTTCTTCGTGTTCAGGTCGATGACCGTGGTGTTGACGGGGATGCGCACGATCACCGGCGGATGGACGATGGGCACATCGGTCTCGGGGCAGCTCGGACAGGCCGCCAGCGCGGTGGCGTCGCCCGTCGGGATGTGGTCCTCCCCGGTGACGTTCTGGTTGGGCAGGATCAGCGTCTCGGGGTCGCGCTTGAGGATCACGGAGCCGCCGACGCCGGCCGGACAGGCGCCGCCCTTCGAGGAGCCACCGGTGAGCGTCAACTGGATGTTCGAGGCAAACTCGCGGTTGAAGGAGACGACCATGTCGGGCAGGTAATACGCCTTGACGTCCATCTTCATGTTCGGACGCAGCGTGAACTTCTCGCCGAGGTCGGTGATCAGCGTGGGGTTGGTCTCACGCAGCTTTTCGATGCTGTTGAGCACCGCCGTGGGCGCGGTCGCGGCATCGGCGGCGTCGGCGCTCTCCTCCTGGAACTCGCGGAACAGGATGTCCGAGGAGGGATCGGTCACGTTGTTGCGGTAATACTCCTGCAGCCGGACGCCTTCCTCGACGTCGGAGATGCGCAGCAGACGCCCGGTGAACTCGGTGGGCATCCGTTCCGTGATCATGCCTTCCCTGGAGAAGCGCTTCACCAGGATGCGGTTGTTGGTGCCCAGCAGCACGTAGTATACGTAATAGCCGTCCACACGCCCGCGGCTCTTCGTGCGCGGGATGGGAAGCTGGCTCTGGATGCTGACAAGACCCTTCATGTGCACCCAGGTGTTGTGCCGCACCTTGCCAGCAGGCAGGGCCTCGACGGCGTCACCGATGTCCTGGGGGGAGCGAACGAACAGGCCACGCACACCGAATACGAGGTCGGTCCACAGTAAATAGATGAGAAACAGGCTCAGGGGGATGAAGAAGGCCGCCAGCAGCGGGCTGCGTTGCCAGCGGGGCCTGAAGGACGCCGAGAGCCCCTCGTATTCGGAGGCATCGGAGCTCTGACCTGTCTGGTCGAAGAACTCTTTTTCGACGTGATTGTCTTCATTCTCCGGCGCATCCGCGGATGGTTCATTCTTGTTCAGATCGTCAGTCATGTCGATTTCCTCCGGACCGGCTGGGACGGACTGCTGCATCAATGCAAAAACCCGGCCCGCGGTCAATAGAGATTGCGCATGCCCCCGGATTTATCATATATATGACGCTGAGGTGACGCGCGCGACGATGTACGGATTTCTCAAGAAACTTACCTGGATTTCGGTCTGGTTCGCCTGTTTCGGGCTGATGCTGCTGAGCCTGCAACGGCTTCATGCGCAGCGCGCCTTTATTCCGCAGAACATGGACAGCTTCTACCTGCCCTCGGAAAAGGTGCTCCGGGTCGCCTCGCTGGGATACAGGCACATGCTGGCCGACCTGATGTGGGTCAAGACCCTGATGTATTTCGGCACCGAGATCAACGGACAGAAGCGTCAGACCTGGCTGGCCGCCCACGTGTGGCGGGTGATCGCGCTGGACCCGTCGTTTGAGCTGGCCTACCAGTGGGCCGGCGCGGCCATGCTCTATGGCGGACGGATCATCGACAATGAAACCGTCCTGATATCCAATGAATTTTACCGTGCCGCGATGAAGAAATTCCCGCACAACTGGCGCTATCCCTCCGCCCTGGCTTTCAATCTGGTGTATGAGTACAAGGCCGCGACCCCCGAGGAGGCTGAACGGAACCGCGAGGAGGCCATTGACCTGTTCCGCGAGGCCAGCCGAATGGCCGGCGCTCCACCGTACCTGAAGATCTTCACGATCACGCAGATGACGAAGGCCGGCATGAACAAGCTGGCCGCCGAGTACGTGCAGGAGGCCTATGCCTCGGCCCAGGACGAGGAGGAGCGCACCCTGCTGGCGCGACGCCTGAAGGACCTGG
>PHAZ01000154.1 GCA_002841825.1 Deltaproteobacteria bacterium HGW-Deltaproteobacteria-22
GGCAAGCTCCGCGGCAACGCCAGCGTGCTGCTGACCGGACGGAAGCCCCAGATCACCGCCAGCGGCGAGGCACAGAACATCTCCATCAGCCAGCTTTCCGACGGACGCGTCGACGGCATGCTCAACGGTCGGATAAAGTTGACCGGCCCGGTCGACCAGCTCTCGGGCTACGCCGACTTCACCTCGGACCGCCTGGACGTGGGCCAGACACCGATCACCGGCATCGTCGGACGCATGGACCTCAACCGCGGCAACATCCAGGTCTCCAAACTGCGCGCGGTCGTCGCCGGCGTGCCTGTGACCTCGTCGGGCAAGATCACCGCAGGAAGCGACCTGGACCTTACCGTGCTCTTCTCGAACCTGCCGATCAGCGACTTCACCGGCGGCATGGTCGCGGGCCTGGCGTCCATGGACATGCGCATCCGTGGAAAGGTGACCAACCCGGAGCTCGACGGCGAGGTCACGCTGAAGAAGACCAGCATCTCGGGGCAGCCCGTGAAGGACTCCCGCATGGTCTTCTCCGTGCAGAAGGACGTCCGCTCGTTCAAGGGCAACCTGTTCGACGCCATCCAGATCGCGGGCCGGTACGGCTTCTCGGGGCCTGCCTTCGTCATCTCGCAGGTGGTGTTCAACAACTTCGATCCCCAGACCCTGCTGCCTCCGCAGTTCGCCTCACGTGCCGGGGTGACGTCGATCCTGTCGGGCAATGGAAGGATTCACCTGGAGACCGGCCGCCCGCCCGAGGCCATCTTCGCCTTCACCCGCATGGAGTTCGGCCTGCCCGTGAAGACGGGCCCCGAGCGCGGTGATCGCAAGACCGAGATCGTGCGACTGATCAACCCGGCGCTGATCCGCTACGAGAAGGGCAACCTCGTCATCCCGCAGTTGATCTTCGGCGGCAAGGGCACGCGCCTGGAGGTCGCGGGCACCTACGGCACCGATGGCAGCAAGCTGCACGCCCGGGGCGACCTGGATCTGGGACTGCTCTCCGCGCTCGCTCCGGCGGGCCTCCTGCCGCGCCTCGACGGCATGGTCGTGCTCGATCTCAACGCCACCGCGGACGACCCGAAGAACCCGGTCTCGGGTGACATCTATCTGGCGGGAAACCACATTTCCCTGGGCCCCAACAACACCCAGCTCACGCTGCGCAGCGGCCGGATCTCGATTCGCAACAAGGTCGTTTCCCTCAACGAGGTCCGCGTGTCCTACGAAGAAGAGGAACTCGTGGCCGGCGGACAGATCTTCCTTGACGACAAACTGGGGATCTCGAACCTGCTGCTGTCGTTCGAGGGCGCCGTCTCGGCCGGCATCCTGGCCATGTACATGGGCGAGGACCTGTACTCGGCCACCGGTCGCGCCCATCTCAAGGTCGACGTCGCGGGCAGCCCCGCCGAGCCCAAGATCCTGGGCCGCATCAACTTCAAGGAGTCGGTCCGCCTGTTCTTCCGCAACGGGCGCGATGTCACGCTCTCCCCGGGCGGCCAGATCTCGTTCGCCGGGAACACGGTGCAGTTGTCCCAGCTGCGGCTTGCCATCGAGGACGGCACGGTCGATCTCGACGGCCACTTCCGCTGGGCCGAGGGCCGCCCGCAGGACGTCCAGCTGGCCATCAAGATCCGCAACCTCGTCGAGCGCTCGCCGGGCACGTACGAACTGGAGGCCATGGGCGACCTGCTGCTCACCAGCCAGAACGAGGAGCTCGTGCTCGCGGGCTCGGTGGATCTGCTCAACGCCCGATACGAGAAGAAGTATGACGTCAACCTCGTCGACCGCCTGCTCACCCCCGCCTCGCGCACCTCCGAGAGCAGCAAGTCCCTCGTCGAGACCACGCCGTGGATCGGGCAGTTGAAGTTCGACATCTCGGTGCTGCTCACCGGGGACATCGAGGTCGACAACAACTTCGCCCAGACCAAGCTCGAGGGACAGGTGCACGTCGGCGGCACCCTGGCCTCGCCGTCGATCGGCGGCATCGTCACGCTCTCGGGCGGTCAGTTCCGCATCCCGATGCTGCGCGGCAACTACGAGATCAAGGAAGGCAGCATCGACTTCGACCGCGCCAAGTTGTCTCGCCACACCAAGGACGAGCCCTACCTCGACGTGCTCGGCGAGATGATCTTCACCGATCGCATGGACAACGAGCACATCATCAATCTGCGCCTGTCGGGCTTCGTCTCGCAGATGAGGCTCGAGTGGTCGTCGTCGTCGGGCCTGAACTCCGCGCAGGTGCTCACGCTGCTGATGCTCAACCGCACCCCCGACGAGGTCCGCAGGGGCGCCGGCGGCCTGCCCGACCTGGGCGGGATGCTCGAGGGCTATGTGCCGCTCAACCTCCAGCTCGGGCTCACCTCCGAGGCCGTGCAGGTCTTCGTGGACCGCCGGTTCTGGGGCGAGCACGTGGTGCTCAAGGGCAACGTAGAGGTCGGCTTCCTGGGCCAGCAGCAGCAGGAGGCGCAACTGATCTTCCGCATCCACGACCGTGTGCAGATCATGAGCCGCGTGCGCCGCCGCATCACCGAGGACGACGCCACCTTCCAGGAAGAGGGCAACGACGTGCAGAGCCGCATCGAGTTGAAATACAAGATGGACTTCAAGGGCTCGGTCCGCGACATGCTGGGGTTCTGAAGACCTGTTGACTTGCCCGCCGGCGGACTTATAGGAATCCTTTGCGCCGCCCAACGCGACGGCGGGAGGTAATCATGAAGTTCATCGTTGAAACCAGAAAATCCTTCGACCATGCCTGCATCGACCTCGACGCCGCCATCGTGCGCCACGGGTTCGGCGTGCTCCACAAACATGATCTCGGCACTTCGCTGCGGAACAAGGGCGTCGACTTCACCGGGCAGTGCGCGGTCTTCGAGGTCTGCAATCCCGTCCAGGCGGCGAAGGTCCTGGAGGCCGACATGAGCCTGAACATGGCGCTGCCCTGCCGCATCTCGGTGTACACCGAGGCGGGCCTCACGAAGATTGGCATGTTCCGCCCGACGGCCCTGCTGTCGGCCCTGTCCACTGACGCCTCCCTGATGCAGGTCGCCCGCGAGGTCGAGGACAAGACCGTGTTGATGATCGAGGAAGCCCGTTGATGTACCACCGCAGCGACTGGATCCTGCGGCAGATCGAGGACGCCATCGCCCTGGCCATCCAGTTCGCGTTCAAGTCCGGCGCCCCCGTCGAAGAGGTCGTGGAGCAGGTCTTCGACGCGCAGACGGGCGACCTCCTGGACACCCTGCGTGAAATGCTGAAAAAAGCCGAGTTCTCCGACGCCGAGGACCTCGTGTTCGAGCACCTGCGGCCCGGCAACCTGCCCGCCCTGGCGCTGGCGCTGTGGTTCTACGATCAACTCAAGAACCTCACCGAAGACGAGCTCGCCCGCGGCGACTTCTCCCGGGAGGAGATCACGCAGGGCCTGACCGACGTGCTGACGATGTACGGCATCCCGCAGTAGCCCGGATCGCCACAACGACGACCGCAGGAGCCATGCCCACTGGACGGTTGCAACTACCCGGGAAAGGTGGCACCCTGAAACCGTATACAGCATCACCGGGGGTGTCCCATGAGCATAGACGAAAAAATCAAGAGACTTCAGCAGGAGTTGGGCCCTGTCCGCGTCTGTCATCCGAGCCGCCTCCCGTCCTGGGTCGCCGCTGCCGCCCTGGCCGCGGGCCTGTCGGTGTCGGCCGGGGCCTGCACCACGGAGCGGCACGCCGAAGACCCGTCAGATGATCCGTCCGGCATGAAAGCCGGCATGGAACCAGGCCCCGTCGTCGCGCTGTACGCGGGTCCTGCCCCCCTGCCGATGGACGCGCCGCCCGATGACCCCAAGCCGGCCTACGCCGGACCGCCCCCTGACGGCGACCTCTACGGCGGTCCGCCCATGGATGATCCCGACGCGCAGGAAGTCCCGCCGGTGCCCGCCTACGACGGTCCGCCCATGCGCCAGACCATGTCCCCGCCGCCGCCCCCGGTGCCCGCCTATGGGATCCCCATGCCCGTTCCGGTGCCCAAGCCCCCGATGAAGACCGACATGAAGTCCGACATGAAGTCCGACATGGACGCCGACGGCATGAAGCCCACGATGCGGGTCAGCGAACCCGTCACGGACTACGGCGGCCCGTTCCTGTAGCCGCCGGGAGCGAAAGCTTCTTCTGTTTTCTTCTCAACTTCAGGGCAGCCCCAGATCTGAACGCCAGTGCTGGATTCCTGCGCCAACCCCTGTCAGACCAGCCAGGGAAGGATGGTGAGCAGCATCGAAACCAGCATAGAACGCTGCAGGGCCCTGGATTCTTCCGGGGTGTCGGCCAGGGTCATCTCTTCCAGATGAAAGCCGATGCGGGCGGGAAACGCCAGCACGAAGTAGAAGATGACCAGCAACAGTGCCGAGATGAACCAATCCCCGAATCCCGTCCAGTGCCGGCAGGTGGCCAAGTGCGGTCCCATGACGGACATGAACGCGATCCATCCGACCATCAGTCCCGTCAGACCGACGACCGTCAGCAGCAGGTTGGCGAGGCGGCGCTGCCAGGCGGGCACCAGGGTCTCCATGGGCTTGTCCAGGTCCCTGGTGACGGCGTTGAAGAAGACGATGTCCTTGACGATCAGCGCCAGACCCAGGACGCCGCCGGCCGCAGGACTGCCCGCAAGGGCTCCCAGGGATACGCCGATCATTCCCGAGAACAGGCCCCTGGCGCAGAGGGTCATCAGTTTGACCAGAAAGGGAAAATCAGAGGTGTCCTCGGGCACGTACGGAGCCGGCAAGCCCGCCTTGCCTTTCGCCTCAAGAAAGAGTGCGTACCGGGTCTGCCTGACCTTGAGGGTGATGGCCACCATCTCCAGAAGGACCGCCAGCACAATGACCGCCACCGCCGGACCGTTGGCCGAGCCCGCGGAGGGGGATACCATCGCGGTCACGGAGGAATCCAGCAGGACCCTCCGCAGGAGAAGCAGGATTCCCCAGGATAAGAGAACGCTCAGCAGGTTGTAGACGAGTCCGAAATACTTGGAAAACAGTGGTTTCATCGAACGTCTCCATGACGGCGGCTGACGGGATGGAATCCAATCCGCGCCAGGCAAGATTCCACAGGAAAAAGAGATCAGTCCAGCCTGATTCCCAGAAACACCAGAAACGACTGGGCCTCCGGAAGTGAAAAGCGCGCCTTGGAGATGCGGTTGCCCGAGGGATCGATGGTGTAGCCTGCTGCGGTGCGGAAGTCGGCGCGGACGAGGTCGCACTGGGAAAAGCGCGTGTTCTCGAAGGTCGACTCGTCAAAGACGGCCTCGCGGAGCCCGCACTCCATGAAGTCGCAGGAGCGGATCAGGCTCTTCACGAAGCGACCCTTTTTCCAGGTGTGCTTCTGGAAGACCGACTGGTCGATCAGACAGCCCTCAAACGCGGGGGCGAAGCCGAACTTGTTGCACTCGGAGAAGTGCACCCCGACGAGCTTGCAGTCCGCGAACAGCACGCCGTTGAGCGTCACGCCGGCGAGCTTGGTGAGCACGAGCTCGCACCGGCGGAACTCCGTGGAGATGAAGGACACCCCCGCCTGGGGCCGGTCGTCGAACCGGCAGGACGTGAACGTGCAGTCCTCGAAGGTGTGCCCGGAGAGCCGGAATGCGCCCAGGTCGAGGCCCTCGAAGCTGGCGCCGGAGTGGTATTCGGCGTCATCCAGAACGGCGGCGAAAGACGCCGCGGCGGCGAAAGACGCCTGCGCGTCGAAGGAAGAATGCGCCCCGTCGTCGGGCTCGACGCCCTCTCCCAGGCCATCGAACAATCCAGGTTGTCTCTTGTCGTCCATCGAAAACTCCAGATCCGCTTGTGGGCGTCGCAGCCCGGAACGGACGCCAGTATATCCTCCTACAGCCTGAAAATGTCAAAGCCTCCGGGGCGTTGAGGAAGGGGGATCGCAGGAAGCCCTGACTGACGTCTGAATCCACAAACTGTGAACAGGATCCCCACAACCCGATTTCGAAATCGAAATCGAAATCGGATCCGGTCAGGATGCTTGGTCAGTTTCAGAAAAAACTTGCTGCGATGGCCCCGGGGTCGGCCGACCGTGTATCACATAAATGGGCGGGGATTACTTCTTCAGGATCGTGGAGAGGACTTTTTCCTTGTCGATCTTCTTGGTGCAGAAGAACCAGTCCTTGCAAGTGATGTCGGTCTTGGTCTCCATGCGCTCCTTGGCCGTGCCGCAGGAACCGGGCGGGGGCACGATTACGTCGTCGCCGGGGCGCCAGTCGGCGGGGGTGGCCACGGAGAACGCGTCGGCGGTCTGCAGGGCCTGAATCACACGGACCAGCTCGTCGAAGTTGCGACCGAGGCTGAGCGGGTAGTAGATGATGGCGCGAACCATGCCCTTGGGGTCAATCACGAACACCGCGCGCACGGCCTTGGTCTTGCTCTCGCCGGGCTGGATCATGCCGTACTTCTTGGCGACTTCCATGGTGATGTCCTCGATGAGCGGGAACGTCACCTCCACGTTCTTCAGGCCACGATATTCAATTTTTTCCTTGATCGTTCGCAGCCAGGCGATGTGGCTGTACAGCCCGTCGACGGAGAGGCCCACGAGCTTGGTGTTCAACTTGTCGAACTCGCCCATGAGGGACGCGAACGTGATGAACTCCGAGGTGCACACCGGGGTGAAGTCGGCCGGGTGCGAGAAGAAGATCACCCACGAGCCGGCGAACTGCTCAGGGAACTGGATCTCGCCCTGGGTGGTGACGGCTTTGAAGCTGGGCGCCATCTCGCCGATGCGCGGCATGGGAGAGTAGCCTGCGGGCGCGGTGGCGGGATCGCCCTTGTGCGACTCGGTGACCTTCACCTCGACGACGGACGGAATCGCCGGGGTTTGTGTGCCCACCGACACCGCCGGGATATCCCTGCGTCCGCGCCAATTCCCGTCATGTTGGTCGCGCTTCCCGTCGCGGTGATCGTCGTCATCCCGATGGTGGCCGCACGCGGCCAGGACGAACGAAAACATGATCAATCCAGCTGTGATGTACTTTATTTGCTTCATGACTCTTCTCCTCGACAAAAACGCACCTGTTCATATCGGCACGCCACCGGACGGTGCAGGGACCCGGGGCATGCTCTTTTTTGTATGCTCTCGGCGTTCGATGTTTTAGTGATGAAAAAGGCAGTGTCAAGACCCGGACAGCATTTTTCCAAACTGCCCTACCCTGACGCCGGGTTACGCCAGGGGCAGCTCCGAGTGCGCGCGGCAGGCGTCGTCGTGCAGGCGGCGCACGGCCTCGGCCTTCGGGTCCAGGCGGCCGGCGCCCAGCTCCTCGACGAAGCGGCAGGACGCAAAGTCCCGCGCCAGGGAATCATATTCGGCGATCCAGGCGCGCCGCCGCGGCGCCACCTCGGGCGACACCGGCCACACTCCGCGGCTGGGCAGGATGTGCGTCTTCTGTCCGATGCGCCAGGGCTTCGGACTCACGCGGGCCCGGAAACACTTCTGCTTCCGGCACATGCGCACGTAGACGCGGTCGGTCCCGAGGGCCTCGAAGAACGCCGTCACCGCGGGGTCGTCGGGCGCAAACGTGCCGTGCATGACCAGCACCCGGAAGCCCGCCGGCGTGCGGTACACGCGCAGCACCCAATGCGGATGGGCCTCGGAGAAAGCACGGATCCGCGCAAGGCCCTGCTTCTCCTCGACGCCCCGGGCCCGGCGCACCGCGGCGACCGCGCGCTCCAGCGCGAACGGCAGCACGAACGAGGCGACCACGCCCACCGCGAACACGAGCCCTGAGCGCGCCAGGTAGGCCCCCACCCCCGCGAGGATCAGGAAGAGGCCGATCCACCGGAAGAAGTTCACGCCGCCGCCAACCGGCAGGTCCACGTCGGCGAAGAGCACATCGGGGGTGTTCAGACACAGGGCGCCGTAGGAGTTGCGCGTCACCACGACGTCGTCGTGGGACTCGACGATCTCCTCGCGGATGGGGACGCCGTCGGCCCCGTTGTACGGCACCTTCGGCTCAAACCGCGCAAGGCTCTCCCCCGCGGCAAGGGCCGCCAGCGCCTCCTCCACCCGCGCCCGCGCGTGCTCCTGCGCGGCATTCATGTTCTCGTCGCTCCAGCCGAACCGGCGCACGGTTGCCTTTTTCCCCCGCACGGTCTTCACTTCCCTGTGTTCGGCCCAAAACTTCGGTACCAGCATCGTCCAGATCCTCCCGCTCCCCGAAGGCCTATCACACGTGCGCCGCCGGCACAACCACCCCCAACTATCATTCCGCGGCCTTTCCGACATTTGACATCGACGCCTCGTGGGGGATACTGGTGAGGAACCGAAGGAGTGCCTCATGAAACCGTTCCTGCTGCTCACCGTCGCCATCACCCTCACGCTGGCGCCCCGCCTCGCCCGCGCCGACGGCCCGACCCTCGAACTGAAGGCGGGGACCATGCTCGCGGGCGGGACCATCGGCTACTCGCGCACCGACAACTCGAGCGAAGGGGCCGGGATCACGTTCGACCGGATCAACTCCGAGCTGGTGTTCAGCCCCACCATCGGCTACTTCATCACGCCCACCATCGCCCTCACCGGGGCCGTCCATGTGGGTCTGAAGACCCAGGACGGCGAGATCCGGAGCCAACTGAGCAGCACCCAGATGACCGACGAGGAGAAGCCCAAGGGGTTCGCCCTGGGAATGCGCTTCCTGATCCCGACGGGCGGCCGCATGTGCTTCTATGCCGGGGGCGAGATCGCCTACACGATGACCGACACCGAGACCCGCCAGGAGTCCTGGGACGCAGGGGTCCTCCAGACCTCCATCAATTCCCGGGCCGAGGGCAGCCTGATGGGGATCAACGTCGTGGGCGGGCTGCTCTACTCCCTGACCACCCACGTGGCCCTGGACCTGGGCCTCAAGTTCTCCTACCAGAAGGGGACGTCCGAGACGGAGGGCCAGCCGGGGACCACCGACCTGGAGAACAACGGCTTCTCCTTCGGCTACCTCGGCCTGATGGCGTTCTTCTAGCAGGTTCGCCAACAGGCTGCCTTCGCAGGCTCCGCCTTCGGCCAATCACCCTTTACGCCCTCCAAAAAAGGCATTCCGGCGACCGCATTTGTGTGATATTGACGAATAGGTCGGGGTAATCATAATCACGACGAGGAGGCGGCCGATGTCAACACCCGGAAACATGATCCTGAGTGCGGTGTTTCTCTTCTCCCTGGGCTGTGCCGGGAAGACGGCCGAAAAGTTGACCAGCGCACTGGACTTCCAGCCGCGCCAGGGCATCACGCTTGAATTCGAATCGACCGAATTCCTGAACGGCCAACCAAAGTACTTCTACACGACGACCATCCATCCGGCGCAGCGCGGCACCCTGCCCGGTACCACAGAGACGGTCTGGCAGTATGCCTTCGAGATGACCCGGACGAACCTGGAGGGCAAGCGGGAGCGGTTTCGGGCGCTGCATTATTCCCGGGTGAACGCCGATGTCGAGGCGTCCCTGGGAC
>PHAZ01000155.1 GCA_002841825.1 Deltaproteobacteria bacterium HGW-Deltaproteobacteria-22
GGCGGCCTTGATCTTGTCCGCCGTGAGGCGGTTGGCCGCCGACAACGCCGCGGCTGCACCGGCGGAGATCACCGCCAGCGTCAACACCATTTTTACCATCGGGTTCATGATTCACCCCCCGTCTTTTTCGGCGCCGCCCGGGAGCCGAACGGCGTCGGCACCGTGTAGCGATCCAGCAGCGGCGTGACCGCGTTCATCAACAGGATCGCAAACGAGATGCCCTCGGGATAACCGCCCCAGAGCCGGATCAGCATCGTCAGCAGCCCGATTCCGACGCCGTAGATGATCTTGCCCATGGGCCAGACCGGCGCGGTAACGAAGTCCGTGGCCATGAAGAAGGCTCCGATGAACAGGCCGCCTGCGAACAGGTGGAAGAACGGATCCGCATACCTGGCGGGGTTGACCAGGTGGGTGAGCGCACCGAACACCGCCACGGTCAGCAGCGTCGCTGCCGGGATGTGCCAGGTGATGATGCGCTTGTACAGAAGGAATGCCGCGCCCACGAGCAGGGCCAGGGCCGAGATCTCACCGATGGACCCGGGCGTGTGCACGCCGAAGAACAGGTCGTTGAGCTGGATGTTGGGCATCGCGCGCTGGGCGTGCTCCTTGATGGCGGCCAGCGGCGTCGCGGAGGTGACCGCATCGTTGGTGCGCGTGACCGCCAGGCCCATGAACTCCTGGATGTCCTGCAGTCCGCGGGGCACCGGCCAGGTCGTCAACTGCTTGGGGAACGCGATCAGCAGGAACACGCGGGAGGTCAGCGCCGGGTTGAACGGATTGTGGCCCAGGCCGCCGAACACCTGCTTGGCGACGATGATCGCCACGAAGGCGCCCACGACGAGGATGCCGTTGGAGATGCCCGCGGGAAGCGTCAGGCCGAGCAGGAAACCCGTGAGCGCCGCGGAGCCGTCGAGGCAGGCGCGTGGGTCCCTCTTCATCATGACCAGCGCGAGGGCCTCCATACCGACGCACAGCGCCGTGGTGAGGGCCAGCACCCGCAGCGCGTCGAGACCGAAGGCGTACACGGACACGGCGGCCGCTGGCAGGAGCGTCAAAAAGACCGTCCACATGATGCGGGTCGCGGAGGAACCGTCGTGGACGTGGGGAGCATAGGCAACGGTGAAGGTTCTGGGTTCCATGGGTCTATCCCTTGCGCTTCTGCTGGGACCGGTAATATCCCTTGGCCATCTGGAAGAACTGCACCAGCGGTCGACGGTTCGGGCAGACGAAGGTGCAGGATCCGCACTCGAAGCAGTCGTCGAGCACGATCTCCCTGAGCTTCTCCTCGTCGATGCGGGAGAAGAGCCCCTTCTCGATCAACTGCCCCAGCAGCATCGGGTTCTGCGCGTTGGGGCAGGCCCTCAGGCAGCGGCCGCAGCGGATGCACACGCCGAAGTCGGTGTTCTTCATGTCCGCCGCCGTCAGCACCAGCACTCCGCCGATGCCCTTGATGATCGGCACGTTGTCGGACGCGGCTGCACGGCCCATCATCGGCCCACCCAGGATCATCTGCTCGGCATCGTCCCCGTAGCCGCCCGCGAACTCCATCAGGTCCATCACGCGGGTCCCCACCGGGACGCGGAAGTTGCCCGGCTTGTTCACCCCCGAGCCGGTCACGGTGACCACACGTTCCACCAGCGGCATGCCGTCAATCACGGCATCGGCGATGGCCGCCACGGTGGCCACGTTGAACACGGTGACACCGACGGCGCTGGGCAGCTTTTTCGGCGGCACGCGGCGGCCGGTGATCGCGAAGATCAACTGCTTCTCGGAGCCCTGCGGATACTTGACCGGCAGCTCCACGACCTCGGCCAGATCGCCCGCTGCCTTCTTCAGGACCTCGATGGCGTCGGCCTTGTTGCCCTCGATGCCGATGGACACCTTCGAGACGCCCATGATGTGGCGGATCAACTTCACGCCGATGGCGATGCGGTCGGCGCGCTCCAGCATCACGCGATGATCGGCGGTCAGATAGGGCTCGCACTCGGCTCCGTTGAGCATCACCCAGTCCACCGGGGAGTCCGCCGGCGGCGTGAGCTTCACGTGGGTCGGGAAGGTGGCGCCCCCCATGCCGACGATCCCTGCGGCTTTCACGCGCTCGACGAGAACCTTCGGGTCGGCCGCGAACGGATTCTGGATGGGCTCCATCTTCTCCCACTCGTGGGCGCCGTCGGTCTCGATGGTCACGGCTTCACCCATGGATCCGTTGGGCAGCTCCACGGGACCGATCGCGGTGACCTTGCCCGAGGACGAGGCATGCACGGCCGCGGAGATGAATCCTCCGGGCTCGGCGATCATCTGGCCCGCCTTCACCAGGTCGCCCTTCTTCACGAGGACCTTCGCGGGGGCGCCCAGGTGCTGGGACAGGGGAATGACGAGGATCTTGGGGACCGGCATGGACACGGCCTCGCAGCCGCTGGTCAGATCCTTGTGGTACCCGGGGTGAATGCCGCCGGGGAAGGGATTGGCATGCGTGGTCACGGCTGTCCTCCTGCGTTCTTGGGCTCACGGGCGGGGCAGGCTGCTGCACGGGCGGCCTTTTCCTTCTCCTTGAACTCGTTCTTCTCCGCCTCGTAGTCGGTCCGCGCCTCCTCGCTCTCGATGAAGGCGAGCACCTCGTAGTGATCGGTGTGCACGATCACGTCGTTGGGACACGCAAAGCAGAACTCGGGATCGCACGTGGTGCCGGTGAAGGCCGCCACGTTGGAGGCGACGACAAAGGACGGGTCCTTTTTCGTGCAGAGGTTGCATGCGATGCAGCCCACCTTGCAGGCCGCGCGCGTCACGAGCGCCGGGTCGCGGCTGTTGCACAGGACGTGGACACGGCGGCCCTTGGGCACCATCTCGATGCAGTCGATCGGACACTTGGAGACGCACAGGCCGCAGCCGATGCACAAGGCCGGATCCACGACCGCCACCCCGCCGCCGTACACGGTGATGGCCTTGGTCGGGCATACGGTGCCGCAGTCGCCGAAGCCCATGCAACCGAAGCGGCAGGACTTGGGCCCCCCGAGCAGCGCGGCCGCGGCGCAGTCCCGCACACCGACCATCGAGCCGCGCGCGGCGGCGCGTTCACGGGTGCCGGCGCAGCGCACCAGCGCCACCTTTTCCTCCACCTCGGAGACCGCGATGCCGAGGATGGCCGCGACCTTCTCCGCGGTGGCCTGCCCGCCCACAGGACACGGGGGCACGTCGCCGTTCCTGGCCACGAGGCCCTTGGCGTAGTCACGGCAGCCGGCAAAGCCGCAGGCGCCGCAGTTGGCGCCCGGAAGCGCCTCCTCGAGTTGATCCACGCGAGGATCCTCGGGGACATAGAAGACTCGGGAAAAGAAGGCCAGCGCGAGTCCGGCGACCACGCCCACGCCCGTCAACACCAGGATGGGAATCAGTATGCTCATGGCGATCACCCAGGTACCAGTCCGGAAAAGCCCATGAACGCGAGCGAGAGAATTCCCGCCACGATCAGCGATGAAGCGGCGCCCTGGAAGCTCTTGGGCATGTCGGCCGTCTCGAGACGCTCCCGGATGCCCGCGAACAACAACAGCGCAAGGGCGAAGCCCACCGCACCAAAGAAGGCGTACACGATCATGTGCATGAAATCGTAGCCCTTCTCGATGCTGTCGATGGCCACACCCAGGATCGCGCAGTTGGTCGTGATCAGCGGCAGGTAGATGCCAAGCGCCTCATAGAGGGCGGGGGACAACTTCTGCATGACCATCTCGACGAGCTGGACCAGGCTCGCGATGACGAGGATGAACAGGATCGTGCGCAGGTACTCCAGGTGCAGCGGCCGCAGCAGGGTGTAGAACAGCGTCCAGGTCACGGTGGACGCGAGCACCATGACGAACAGCACCGCCATGGACATGCCCAGCGCCGTCGAGAGACGGCGTGACACACCGAGGAACGGACAGATCCCCAGAAACTTGCTCAAGATCAGGTTGCCGATGAGCATGGCGTTGATCGCCAGTAGCAGAAGTTCCATGACGTCTCACCCTCCGCCTCCGCTTCTTAATGATTTCCCCGTTTTTTTCAAGTTAAAAGTGCATCGTTTCACGAATGAGGAAGGCGGGGACCGTTTTCGTATTGACTTTTACGAACGGTTTGTTCCGTGGACTTGAGTTATTCAAATATGACAGGCTGAGGGGTCGGGGTGCCGGGTTTGTGGGTCCCGTCGCCCAGTTGTCCATTTTCATTGCTGCCCCAGCACTGGATGGTGCCGGGATCCGTCACGGCGCAGGAATGGGCATGCCCGGCACTGACGGACGTCGCGCCGGAGATCCCCGGAATCACGACCGGCGCTTCACGCTGGACAGAGGTGCCATCGCCCAGCTGGCCGGCCGCGTTGCGGCCCCAGCAGGCGATTTCTCCGGTGACCAGCAGCGCGCAGGCATGGGCCAGGCCACAGGTCAGTTGCTGCGCCTCGGCCGTCAGCGTGACCTCCGCGGGCGACGCCTGGCTCTGGGAGCTGCCGATGCCGAGCTGGCCCTCGTCGTTGAGCCCCCAGCACCTCACGCTGCCTCCGGCCGTCAGGCCGCAGGTGAAGGCCCCGCCGCCGCAGACCGACGCGTACAGCCCCTCCACGGCCACCGGGGACCCCCGGTCCTCGGTGGTGCCGTCACCGAGCTGGCCGGCGGCATTGTCACCCCAGCAGCGGAGGTTGGAGCTGCCGTTCCCGGAGAGCGCGGCGCAGAAATGCCCGCCCATGCCCCCCAGGACCCCCGCCTCCTCCGGAGCCAGATCCTCGAACCAGGGCAGCACCATCGGGACACGGGACTCGCCCAGGCCCTGGTCGCCCACGCCGAGGCCGCCGTCGGCGTTGTCACCCCAGCAGTAAACGAGGACCTCGTCCCGTTGGGCCATGTCCGACAAGGCGCAGGTCAGGCCGTCGGCGGCGCGGAGGCTTTGAACACGGTTCAGGGAATCCAGGAACACGGGAAGCAGCCGCTCGGTGCCCGTGCCATCCCCGATCTGGCCGGTGGCGTTGCCTCCCCAGCAGGCGACGCGGCCCGAGGAGAGCTGGGCACAGGCGTGATCGGCGCCACAGCTCACGGATACGAACCCGATGCACTGGGAGGCATCCAGACGGCACTGGTCCGAACACGTGAGCGTCCCGCTGCCGTTGCCCGTGTTCTCGCACGTGGCGTCCCCCGGATCCCCGTTCTCGCACTCCTCGTCTCCCACGAGCAGGCCGTCCCCGCAGATGGGTTCGCACACGGAGGGCTCGCCTTCGCAGCGCCAGCCGGCGACCGTGCTGCAGTCCGGGGCGCAGCCATCCTGCGGACCGGCCGCCCCGGGGTCACACGTCTCCTCCGGATCGAGCACGCCGTTGCCGCAGGTCTCCGAGCCACCCTTCGAGATCGAAAGGACGGCGTGGCAGCCCGCAAAAACCAGCAGGAGAGTAATCAGCAGCAATCCACAGGACCATGGGTTGGTTCTCATCGGTGCCACCTCCCTCAGAATTCCCAGGACAGGGTCAGAAACCAGCTTTCGGCGCCGGGACCCGGAACAATCCGGACACGCGCGCCCGCCCCGGCAGCACGCTCCCCCTGTCTCTTCTTCCAGATCACCGAAGCGACGGTCACCGCCACCGCGCCGGTCACCGCGCCGGCCAGGCAGAGATCCGTGAGATCCTGGTACCGCATGGCGCGATCGCGGTCGTCGACCTTCCGGGTCTTCTCCCACTCATCGTTGGCCGACAGCGCCTGCACCCCCCCCCAGACCGTGCCGGCCGTCAACAGGGCGGTCACGCCCACACCCGTCCAGAACCACCAGCGCGACGTCAGTTTCCCGGGGCCTTCCACCGTGGTCGGTTCATCACCCCGGGTCGGGGCATCCACCCGAACCACCGACTTTGAATCGCCGACGGGAGCGACCGGGCCGTTGTCGACCGCCTCCGGGTTCGAGCCCGGATGCAGGCGGTTCTTCATTTCCACGATCTTCAACCGGACCTCCTTGGTGAAGGCTTTCTTCTGCGAGGAGGAAAATTCGTCAATGGTGGGGATGGCCGCGAGGAACTTTTCGTAGTAATCCAGCGCCACGGAGTCCTCATTGAGCATCCGGTGGGACTGTGCCATATTGAAATATATCTTCGGGTCCGGAAAGGAGTCGTAGGCCTTCTGGAACTGCTCGATCGCGTCCCGGTACAGGCCGGCGGCGTACAACTTCCGGGCCGCAGTCATGTAGATTTCGTAGGACTCCCGCTTTTCGGTGGACTGGGAGAAGGCCGGGCCGCAGAGCAGCAGGAGGCCCAGCACAAGACCGGCCAGGGGGAAGAGACCGCCAGGCAGTCTCTTTTCATGTTCAGAGAACACCGTCTCCGAGCGTTCTTCTCTCATGTCTCATCCCTTTCGAGGAAGGCGGTTTCGCCGTTCCTTTTCCGGGCTGGGGAGCGACCGGCGGCTTGATCACTGCCGGCACCAGATCCTGGTAGATTTCCCTCACCACGATTCCGGGATCAAAGCGCAGCGTGATCGTGCTGTCCCGATATCCTTCCAGGGAAAAATGCAACTCGCAGGACTCCCCCTCGGCCAGGATCAGTTCCAGCGGCGTGCTGCGCGTCTGCTCGGTTCCTGAAGACATCTTCACCAGCACGCTCACCACCGCCGGATTCGTCTTGATTATATACTTGTTCCGGAGGTTTTCGCTCTTTTTCTGCACGGGCGTGAGCACCATGTTTTTTCCGGGCAGCACCGTCTCCACGGACACCTCCACCGAAGCCGTCCTCTCCTGTTTCTGCCGGAGGATCAGAAACGACGCGAGCCCGATCATGCCGAGCAGGAATGCGATCCCGGCGTAGGCCCATCGCGGATGATCGTGGAGCCGGCGCTTCCAGTGGCGCACCCCCTGCGCCGAAAAGATGTTGAACGGCGTAGGCGACAACTCCCCGTTGACCGAACCGGTGGTCCCTTCGGGAGGCGGCGGTGGAGGCGGCGGTGGAGGCGGCGGGAGGGACCCCTCTCCGGAAATCTCCACGTTCCATTGGTCCGAGTCCGGCCGCGGCAGGTTCTGTCCGACGAAGGAGGCCGAGGGCGCCGGGGTCCCGATGGCCGTGGCGTCGAAGGACAGGTCCGAGGGGAGGCCCGCGCAGGCGCTCTGGAACTCGAAGTACAATTCCATGGGCGAGGCCTGCCGGTTCTTCGGATCGCGGCTCAGGCTCTTCATCACCACTGCGGCGAGGATCTCCGGGACACCCGGATTGAAGTCCCGCAGCGGGATCGCATCATGCGTGAAGTGGTAGGAGAGGACCTCGTTGATCGCGGTGCCGTAGATGGGGTACTGGCCGGTCAGGATCTTGTACAGGACCACGCCCAGGGAGTAGATGTCCGACAGACCGGAGATCGTCGCGTTCTCACCCATCGCCTGTTCCGGGCTCATATACACTGGGGTGCCCAGCACGGTGCCCATGGAGGTCAGCGGATCGTTGCCAAGTCGGGCCGAGGACTGCATCTTGGCGATGCCGAAGTCGAGGATCTTGATGACCCTGCGGTTGCCCTTGAGCGCCAGAAAGATGTTTCCGGGCTTGAGATCCCGGTGGATGATGCCCTTGGCATGGATGACCGTCAGCGCGTCGCAGACCTGATCCAGGATGGACTGGACTTCGGCGATGGTGATGCGGCCCCGGTGCATCCGCATCGAGAGGGTCTCGCCCTCGAGATATTCCATGGTGTAGTAGGAACGACCGTCATCGAGCACCCCGAAGTCGAACATCTCCACGATGCCGGGATGCTGCAGCCGGCCGATGGCCTTGGCCTCCAGCATGAACCGGCCGACCATGGAGGAGTCGTCGGTGAGATGCCCGGCGAGCACCTTCACCGCGATGCGCTTTCCGACCTCGCGATGCTCGGCCAGATACACCGTCCCCATGGCTCCGGATCCGAGCTTCCTGGTGATTCGGTAGTTACCGACCAGGGAATCCAGCAGGGGATCTACCTTGGGCTGAGCCATATTTCTCCACTCTTTCCAGAAAAATCCGCGAAATTGCAGGAAATTTTTCCCAGAAAACAAAAAAAATATAGATCATTTTTTGTAGGATCGCAACAGCCCCATTCAAGGAGAACCATGTTTTATGGGTAAATGCAGCTGTTGTACAAATTCTAATGAACCCGAAAAAGCGATTGACCCGGGTCGCAGGACAGGGGTAAGAAGGGGCCCATTCTGGAGGTGACCGAATGACCCGGAAAAAACGAGCCATTGTCAGCGTATACGACAAGAGCGGCGTGGTGGAATTGTGCCGCTTCCTGCAGGAACAGGACTGGGAGGTCATCTCCACTGGCGGAACTGCCGCGGCACTGAAGGCCGCCGGCGTGACGGTGACGGATCTGTCCGACGTGACCGGCTTCCCTGAGATGCTCGAGGGACGCGTCAAGACGCTTCACCCCCGCATCCACGCGGGCATCCTGGCGCGGCCGACGGCCGAGCACCTCGAGACCCTCGAGAGGTTCGACATCGCGCCCGTGGATCTGGTCGTCGTGAACCTGTATCCCTTCGCCGCGACCATCGCCAGACCCGGGGTCTCGGTCTCCGAGGCCATCGAGATGATCGACATCGGTGGGCCGACCATGCTTCGCGCGGCGGCCAAGAACCACGAGCGCGTCACCGTCGTGTGTGATCCGGGCGACTATCCCGCCTTGATCGATCAGGTGAAGGCCGGCGACGTTCCGGCCGCGGCACGATGGAACTTTGCAAAGAAGGTGTTCGCGCACACGGCCGAGTACGACGCCACAGTCCGTGACTGGATGGACGGCGTGCCGGCCCCGGAGGTGTGACCATGCGGATCATGGTCCTCGGAACCGGCGGACGTGAGCACGCCCTGTCATGGAAGATCGCCCAGAGCCCGCTGGCGGAAGGGGTATGGGCTTCTTCGGCTGTGGCCGACGCAGAGCCCGGGCTGCGACCCATGCCCGACTTTCCCGACGCGGCCTCCTGCGCGGCCTTCTGTTCGGCGCAATCCATCGATCTGGTCGTGATCGGACCCGAGGCACCCCTGGTGGCGGGTTGGAGTGACATCCTGCGGGCGGCCGGTCTGGCCGTCTTCGGTCCCGACGCGCGCGGCGCCCGCCTCGAGGGCTCCAAGATCGCCGCCAAGGAATTCATGCGGAAGTACGGCATCCCCACTGCGGACTTCGTCGTGTGCCGGAACCTCGAGGAGGTGCGTGCGCACGCGGGCCGCTTCGGTACGGTGCCCGTGGTCAAGTACGATGGTCTCGCCGCCGGCAAGGGTGTGGCGGTGCCCCCGACACTTGACGAGGCCATCGCCTTCGCCGCGGAGGGCTTCTCCCGGGGCGGGCAGACCAACCTCCTGCTTGAGGAGAGGCTCACCGGCCCCGAGATCTCACTGCTGGCGATCACCGACGGACGGCGCGTCCACCTGTTGCCGCCGAGCCAGGACCACAAGCGCCTGGGCGAGGGCGACCTCGGTCCGAACACCGGAGGCATGGGGGCCTACACACCGGT
>PHAZ01000156.1:0-9439 GCA_002841825.1 Deltaproteobacteria bacterium HGW-Deltaproteobacteria-22
GCCTGCGCGACGGCAAGCCCTGCGCCGAGATCTCGCAGTGCAACGTCACCCTGGCGCGCGTCAACCCCGAGGGCATCCCGCTGGATCTCAACCTCGACAAGGGCTTCACCTGGAGCTGGAAATACGCCGCCGACGGCCGGCTGCTGGAGTCCCCGCAATACACGTACACGCTCAAGGAGAACGGCATCGCCGAGCGCAAGAGCCGCGAGGGCGACCGGACCGAGACCGTGACCTTCGACGGCGACGCCCGTCTGGCGCAGATCGGGGACTTCGGCAAGCTCACCTACACGGCCGACGGCCGGATCGCCTCGGTCGTCCAGGGCGGCCCGGATCAGGTGCACACGATTCACTACGCCTGGGGCGAGAAGGGGACCTTCGCCGTCAGCCATGACTATCCCGACACCGAGGAGGTCTGCGAGCCGGGCCCCTCCGAGGTCAGGCTCGACACCCGGGATCGCGTGCAGGAGGAGAAATTCTCCGAGTGCCAGATCAATTACTCGCCGTTCAACCTGAAGTACGAGTACGACGCGCAGAACCGCCCCACCGCCATCGATGTCACCTGCTATCCCGCCGAGCCTACCGCCGTCACCTGGCACCTGAAATTGAAGTACGAGTGTCGGTGAGCGGCCTGCCAGCATTCTGATGTTTCCCCGGCGAGGCCGTCGTGATTCTGACTATTTTCCACTGGAATTGAATATAGTCCTGACTTTCTTCGATTCTGCTGCCATTTAGTCGGCATGCGTCGTGCACTGACCAACCCCATCCTCACCGATCTGGAACGCAAGATGGTGCTGCTCGTGGGACTGGTGGAGTGCAAAGAAACATCAAAATTCGATTTATCTCAGTCCAGCAGCCCCTCGAACGGATACCACTGATCCGTCGCATCCACCCAGGGCGTCTCGGCGCAGCCCTCTGGATCCATTCGACAGCAATAATCTTCAAATGTATGAATGTTGGACCAGCCATCCAATGAAGAGAAATTGGAACTTGTCATACCAATAGTCATTCCATTCCTAAAGCCTTTGTAGTATATTTCTGGTTCTTCGTTGTTATAGTTGTGACTTTCACCAAGCAAACAGATGTTGCCCGATTGCAGTCTTTGTATACAATTTCCCTGACTGTCCACAATATCAAAGGATTGTCGAATTGCTATGCAACCTGCCTGGTTGCAGGTGTCCCGGTCCTGAATGGCCTCGCAAAACGACGGGGTCAGGTTGGAGTTGTTCGTGTTATCATCGCTGTCGTCTTTGTCTGTGCAAGCAAAGAAAAAGAAAAGAGTGAAAAGTATTGAGAATTTCATGGCCGCCTCCTCAAGGAACGTTCTCGTAATCGCGAACACCTGCCCGATAACAGAAAACATGGACGGTGGCCCCCTCCGCATCCACATGGCGTTTCGCGATGGTCACCTGGAGACAACGGCCCATATTTTGGCTTCCCAGGGACGCGGCCATATGTCGTAAATCGTAACTGTTGTCAAGATACCCATAATAATATGATGAATAAGCAGAACAATTGCCATTCGAGTCAGGATTGCGAAGATTCATCTGGAAGTAAATATCGCTGACGTTTGGTTCTTCCTCCTGGCTCATGTCTTCCGGCTCAAACATCACGCATTTTACGAAATCCGTTTCATTGGGCATGGGTGTGGGCCAGGCATAAAAACTTATTGATGGAGAACTAGACGTGAATGAGAAAGAATTGTAAGAAAACGCAGTCGGAATGAAAGGTCCGTTCAAAACCTGATCGAGGAGGCGCAGTTTGAGCCGACCAAAGCCCGACTTTTCATCGACTCCCAACACGCGCCTGCCGAGATCCGGATCCCAACGATCGGCCATCGCGAGCAACAGCGCCTGCATGGCTCCTGGGTTGTTGAAGACCGTGTTTCCCTTGTACAATTGCCAGTGCTTCAACACGATGCCGGCCCCAGCGACATGGGGAGCAGCCGCGCTGGTTCCTCCGGCTGCACCGTGAAAGGCTCTGCTCACCCACCCGCTAGGCCATGGATTCCCATTCGTGCCATAGAGAAATAATAAACCCGAATCAATTTCGATGTCTTCATTGATGTCCATGTCTCGACTGAACGAAGCGTGATAATCCTCCTGCACTGCGCTGACCGCGATCCCTGAATAGGCTCGAGCGCGCGGAGTTCCATTTATTTTTAAATCGATGCCTCCTGTGGCGGTGTTTTCGTCATCCAAGATACAAGACTGATAACCCCAATTGCTTAATGGAACAGGTGTTTCCCTGCAGCAACGCTGGGTAAGAGGATTGACGCAAGTATCGTTTGGAAATGACAGATCATTAGCGTCCAGGCCCGCCACCGCCAAGACTTTGGGTGTATCCCCGGGGGAATTCAGGCTGCAATCAGTATTTGCGTACTCATCAAGATTGTTTCCCGCGCCAGCGACGATCAAAACGCCATTGTCATACAAGTTCTCAAGGGTATCTTCGGTACTCCACGTCGGAGCAACCTTGCAATCGGCTTTTGTGAGCGAGTGAGAGCAATTGAGCACGTCGATGTTGTAAGCGTTCAACGTATTGTAGGCTCGAATGTACGCGGCGCGACTGCTCGACGAACTGTTACCGCCCGATATGGCGTTCACGTACCATAAATAGGCACCTGGCGCTATCCCTGTGGAGGCATTTTCCCAAGGATCGCAGTGTTCACCGCTGCCATCCCAGGTGGGATCCCCCATGCTGACGCCGTAGGCCTCGTTGTTCAGATAATTACCTGGAAAGATCGAACTAACCATGGAACCATGCGAACCGGATGAGCCCTCTTCTCCCGCGGTTTGATACTTCTCTCTCCAATAGAGATTGCCGTTCAATATGCTAGGATAAATAATTTGATCGTCATCCGGGTAATTATAATTGGGAGGATACACACAAGGACTGACGGAGCAGTCCTTCCTGAAAATAAATCGTCCGGAAAACGCTGGGAGCTCATCTTCCAGCCAGAGGACTCGACGACGCCGGCGAGCAGTCGGGAATAGCCGTGCCGGGTGGCGTTGGCGCGGTGTCCTGTGTGCCCGGCCGCGTGAAATCGATCGATGTCCATCCGATCCGCGCGCCGCCCTTCTCCCAACAACCACATGTCCTGATTGAGCGGCGGGGTTCCGGTGCAGCCTAGGTCCTGCGCTTCGACCGCATCTAGCTCGACCGCCGTGATGGCGAAGTGCGCGATCAAGTAATCCAGCGACTGGACCGGGATCGAGAGCTTCACCCAGGCGATGCCCTCGAAGGTTTCGAGCACGCGCGCGCCCCAGCGCTGGAAATCCGGGTCCAGCAAGGCCAGTTTTTCCTCCACCAGGGAGGCGTGGGCCAACTTCGCGGCCTGAATACGCTGGGCGTGGTCCGCGACGGTTTGAGCGTCGAAGCGCTCCGGGGGCAGGGGAAGCGGCACGACCGGGTCGGGCAGCCCGGCGAGTTTGACCATGAGCAACAACTCGTCCTCAGTGCGCAGGGTCTCCAGGTGCGGCCACAGCGCGGGCTCCACGCGGGGTGGACCCGGGGGAGTGAGGAGCTTCACCGCCGGGCTCGGGTTGGGTTGCCGCAAGATGCGGTAAGTCGTCACCTCGTTCCCGTCGGCGTCGGCGTCGGTCATGAGTTGGGAATGGTAGAGGTAAGGCTCGTCCAGATATTTCGCCGGATTGGCGGCGCGTTCGTGGACCTCGGGCGTCAACTCGCCGCGCCGGACTGTGGACAGCACCTCCTGACGCGGAGATGTCGTACGTCGCTCGAAAAAGATCTCTTCCAGATCCGCCGGGACCATCCGGCCGGCCTCCGAGCCGTCCTCGACGATTTCATAATAACCTGCTGGCGCCGATGGGTCGCCAGTCAGTAAATAGGGGCGGCTATCGGACTGGGGGGGGGGGCTTCATGGCACGCCATGAGGTGGACCAGGATGAAAGCCTTTGCCATTATTTGTTTCATCGTGAGTCGCCCTTTCTGCGTGAAGGGTAGAAGACGTTGGAAAGACATCTTCCAGTTTATACTTCGAGCGGGCGGAAATGCAACTTGATTTTTGTTAATCTCGGCCACAAAAGCCGAGGGTGAGAGCAGCCACCCTCGGAAGAACGCGCGCAATCGCAATCGAAGGCGCCTCTGGTCAACCTGTAGCCCGCGCCACCGTTCCCTATGGCTCAGTCCGCCCCCGGGGTGAACATGTAGCCGCGGGCGCGCAGGGTCAGGAAGTGCTTCGGGCGCTGCGGGTTGACCTCGAAGTACTTGCGGAAGCGCACCATGAAGTTGTCCACCGTCCGGGACTCGATGTGCCCCTGGAGGCCCCAGACGTTCTGCAGCAGGTCGGCCCGCGAGCACACCTGCCCTGGGCGGGCGGTGAGGTAGCGCAGCACGGCCGCCTCCTGGGCGGTCAACGCACGCTCTCCCTGGGCCGTGAGCGCCGTGTTCCCGGAGAAGTTCACCCGGAAGCGCTCGCCGATGGGCACGACGTCGTCGACGGCCTCCCGGGGCACCCGCCGGTGCAGCGCCAGGGTGCGACGCACGCGCAGCATCAGTTCGCGGATGGAGAACGGCTTGGTCACGTAGTCGTCGGCGCCCAGGGTGAGCCCCTCGACCACGTCCTCCTCGGCGCTGCGCGCGGACACGATGATCACCGGGAACAGGGCGTCGGCCGCGCGCACCTGCTTGAGCACCTCGAAGCCGCTGATGCCGGGGAGCATCAGGTCCAGCAGCATCAGGTGCGTGGTCGCGTACCTCGCCAGGGCCGCCTCGCCGCGGTCGACCATGACGGGTTCGAAGCCCTCCTGGGTCAGCAGGATCTCCAGGCTGCGCGCGATCTCGGGCTCGTCCTCGACGACCAGGATCTTCACCGGGCTGGTTGTGGGGTCGCTCATGAGGTTCCTTTGGTCCGCGGCAGCGTGATGGTGAAGACGGCGCCCTGTCCGAGGCCCTCCGAGGTCGCGGCGATGCGCCCACCGTGGAGCCGGACGATCTGGCGTGTGACCGACAGTCCCAGGCCCGAGCCGCGGGAGGTCTGCTGCCTGCCGCGGTAGAACAGGCGGAAGATGCTGGGCAGGTCCGCGGGGTCGATGCCGCCGCCGTCGTCGGAGACGCGCACCTCGACGGAGTCGCCGGTCCCGTGCACCGAGATCTCGACGTGCCTGGCGCCGTTCTTGACGGCGTTCTCGAGGAGGTTCTCGAGGACGATGTCGAGGTACCGCTCATCCACCGCGGCACGGCTGGGCGTCTCACCGGGCGTCTCCACCGAGAACCTGACCTGCCCGGTGACCGAGATCAGGCTGCTGCGGGCCACGAACTCCCGCACCCAGGCGCCCAGGTCGACCACGGTCTTCTCGAACTCCAGCTTCCGGTTCTCGATGCGCGTGGTCTCGATGATGTTGCGCAGCCGCCGCTCCAGCCGCCGCGTCTGCGAGCGCATGTCCTCGACGAGCTGGCGCACCTGGGGCTCGGTGAGCTTGTGGTGGTCGTGATCCTCGAGCAGGAGATCCGCGTTCATCTGCAGGCTCGTCAGGGGCGTCATCAGTTCGTGGGAGAACGACTGGAAGAACTGGGCGCGCTTGCGGTGCATGATCCGCTCGCGCAGCCAGCCCACGAACAGCAGCGTGGAGCCGGCCATGATCAGCGCCAGGATCACGATGCCGATGACCATGGTCGCCGTGCCGGTGAACGACATCTCCTTGACCGTGGAGCGCGCGATGCGCGCGACGTCCTCATATTCCTGGCGGGTGAGCACGGAGCGGACCGTCCACATGACCAGCGCGAAGATGAGCGTCAACTCCAGCAGCACGAAGAGGATGGTGGGGTACAGGATGCGCTTCATGGGGCGACCATAGGGCTTTTACAGTACTTTTACAATCATCGGCCCGCAAAAGACATATGTTTCCCT
This sequence comes from Deltaproteobacteria bacterium HGW-Deltaproteobacteria-22, assembly GCA_002841825.1. Taxonomy (GTDB): domain Bacteria; phylum Myxococcota_A; class Polyangia; order HGW-17; family HGW-17; genus HGW-17. The sequence goes on from PHAZ01000156.1 coordinate 5,870, forward strand.
CCAGGCACGGGATCACCCCGCTGCCGGAAAGCAGGCCACAAGATGCATCTTCTGCTCACCTCGGTATTTGGTCCCTTCGGCGTCGACGATCCGTTCGGAACCCGCTACAACAAGATGGAGCTCTTCCACAACCAGGTCACCCGCGAACAGGGCCTTTTCTCGTTCCGGTTCAACCACCCGAGCTTCGGGCTCCACTTCCTGGCCGAGAACGTCGCGGTGCCCACCACCGTGCTGGACTTCCCCTCTTACTCGAAGTTCGTCCGCGAGGTCCGCAGCGGCCGGTACACCCACGTGGGCATCTCCTTCATCGTCCCCAACTTCGAGAAGGCCAAGGCCATGGCCGAGTTCGTGCGCCAGGTCGACCCGGGCATCCAGATCATCCTGGGCGGCCACGGCACCTCCATCCCCGAGTCCCGCACCCAGATCCCCCACGATCACTACTGCGTGGGCGAGGGCGTGCGCTTTCTGCGCCGCATCTTCGGCGAGAACGAGGACCGCGCGCTGGTGCATCCCCTCGTGCACAGTTCGTTCAACAAGAACGTCATGGGCGTCAAGCTCCCCGACGAGTCCGGCGTGCTGGTGCCCGGCGTGGGCTGCGCCAACCGCTGCAAGTTCTGCGCGACCTCCCACTTCTTCGGCCAGTACACGCCGTACCTGGCCACCGGCCAGGACGTCTACGACGTGTGCTGCCGCTACGAGGATCAACTGGGCATCACCGACTTCGGCGTCCTCGACGAGAACTTCCTCAAGGTGCCCCAGCGCGCCCTCGAGCTCGTCGAGCTCATGGAGAGGAACCGGCGCTTCTTCAACTTCGCGATCTTCTCCTCGGCCGAGACCCTGCAATCCCTGCCGAACCTGGACTTCCTCGTGCGCATGGGCGTGACCTTCCTGTGGATGGGCGTGGAGTCGAAGAAGGCCTGCTACGAAAAGAACGCCGGCGTGGACTTCCAGGACCTCGTGGCCCAGCTGCGCGGGCGCGGCATCAGCGTCATGACCTCGGTGATCCTGTTCGAGGAGCACCACGACCACGAGACGATCTGGGAGGACATCGACTTTGGCATCTCCCTGGCGGCCGACTACATGCAGTTCATGCAGCTGGGGCCCATGAACGGGACCACCCTGTACGACGACTACGTGGCCCGGGGCAAGATGCTCCCCGAGATCCCGTTCCGCGAGCGCCACGGCCAGGAGAAGATCTGGTTCTCCCACCCCCACTTCTCCCGGGAGGAGAGCCAGACCTTCCTGACGGCCGCCTTCGCCCAGGACTACCGCGTCAACGGGCCCTCCTACCTGCGCCTGATGGACACCACCCTGCGCGGCCTGGAGTACACCCGCGCCAGCGCCGACCCCCTCGTGCGCCGCCGATCCGGCGACCTCGAGAAGCTCGCGGGCCTGATGCGCCACTTCCTCACGGCGTCGAAACTGTCGTCGGAGAACGTCGCCACCACCGCGCTGGTCGCCAATCTCGGGAAGCGCTTCGACGCCCTGCTGGGCCCGGCGTCGTTCAAGGAGAAGCTCACCAACGCCGCGGTGGCCGCCCTGTGCCGCACCCAGGGCCTGCGCAACGGCCTGTTCTCTGACGTCCGCCAGCCGCCCACCCGCGTCCACCGCTACCACATGGTCAACGCCTCCGCGGCGGCCCGCCTCAACGCCCCCCGCCCGCAGGTGGCCTCCCTGGACCCGGCCTGACCGTGGAGGTCAGGTTCGCCTGACCGGAACGTTCCTGTTCCCTGCGCCATATTTGGTGTTATAAATGCTTTCACGGCAGGAGCGCAACCATGTCATCGATAGATAAGATTTATCAGTTGAAAACCGCAGGAGAGCCGGAAAAGACCCAAATCAACCTGTCATCGGGCAAGCTTTGTCTGTTTGAGTCCGGCAACATCGACGCGGCCAAAGCCCTCGACCGGAAGATCCAGCCCGGGACTTGCACCATCGACGTTTTTCGGCTCAGTGACGATGTGCTGCCAAAGTACGAAGCCTCGCCCACCTCCGGCATCAGCGCCGTGGTGCTGCATTTTACCGACAAGGTTGTGACCACCTGGCAGGAAGTGACCAGCCGACAAGGCAGGCCACCCATTGATTCGGGCGACATGGTCGATTGGGTCGTGGCCGACCATGAGACCCTCGATGGCGTGGCAGAGCAACTCGAACCGCTGTTGGACGATTGTTACAGCGATGGTTTTGCGACCTGCGAGTCCGCGTTGGTTTGTTATGTCGGCGAGGTGGCGCTGGAGCACAGGTTCTTCTGGGGTCTTGACGCCGCGGGCAAGGCCGCCAAACTGTTTGCCTTCTTTGTCTATCCCGGTGAAGGCATCGAGCTTGACGAGGCCGGAGAAGGCGCGGGCAAGGGCGCGGGCAAAGAGGTCCAATTCAAAGTGGAAGGCGTCAAGTACCAGGTCACGATTCCTGAGCGCGTGACCGGCAAGGTCGAGGTGGACGTCTGTGATACGGACATCGACATCAAAGTGGGCAAGGGTTTTCATCTGGAGGCCTGCGCCTTGGTGTTCTCTGAGCCCAATCCCGAGCAGAATTACCTGCAAAAACAGAAACAAAGATTCAGCGACAAGGGAATCTTGAAAGAAATCATCAAGGAAGAAGGCACCAGCTTCTTCTACCGATCCGAAGAGCGCGGCGCCGAAGACTATCGCTTCATCAGGATAGTCAAAGCAGGCAACGAATACTTCGAGCTGCGCGAATGTCCTCACGACCGCCCGTTTGCCAAAGAAGTGGCAGAGGCGATGCTGCAGGCCGCGCAAAGCTTCACGCTCGTGGGATGAGGGTGGGCGGCAGCCCTGCCAGAACCTCGTGCGCCACCTTGGCGTATTGGCCGACCGACCCCGCCTGAGGGGAACCCGGGCGCTTCAATTGAAAAGGATGAACAGGGATCAGAAGGAGAGGAACGCCCGGACCGCGCGCACGTCGTTGGTCCAGTCCTTGGGATCGTAGCCCTGGCCGCCGGTCAGGAAGTACTGGTTGCGGGCGAAGCGGACGTCGAACTCGAACTGGGAGGAGCTCCAGTAACCGTTGTCGGAGAAGTCCCCGAGGTCGGACCGCTTGAGGTAATAGTACATCCAGTACAGTTCATCCATGGAGGGCAGGAACCAGTCGTCGAAGCCACCGAGCACCAGGTCGTCGCACAGCTGCGCGGCATAGGTGTGCCCGACCGGCACGGGCACGCCCTGGGCCAGGACGATGGCGGCCGTGTTGGGTGCGCCGGCGCCGATGCCCTTGGCCGTGGTGCCCGTGTCGACGTAGACGCCGTTGAACCACTGGACCTGGGTCCCCTGGTCCACCGGCGCGGCCTCGAGGTACCGCCAGCCGTCGAGGGTGTCACCCTTGTCGTGGAAGATGAGCCCGCCCGCCGGTCCGGTCGCCCGGATCACCGACCAGACGACATGCAGCGTGGTGTCCCCGGCGCCCATGGGGAACGTGTCCCCCGGCAGGTAGGTGACGCCCGACCCGTCGGCCTGCGTGTTCCAGCCGAAGAAGACCAGCGTGATGCCGTCCTGCTGCAGGTCGGTCACGAGCCCGCCGGGGTTCCCCGCCACCGTCACGGGCGCGCCCTCC
>PHAZ01000156.1:9449-10266 GCA_002841825.1 Deltaproteobacteria bacterium HGW-Deltaproteobacteria-22
CACCCGCACCGTGTCGCCGGTCTCGTAGTGAAGGGCGTCCACGGGGACGCTGCCACCGGTGTTCCCGTTGCCGTCGTAGGTCACCGTGTAGATGGGCACGGGCACCCAGTACGCGTACAGCATCAGGTTGGCCGCCCCCATCATGAACGTGTCGTCGGCCTGGTACACCACGTCGAGGCAGTCAGGATCCATGCACCAGCCGCCGAAAAAGTATCCCGCGCGCACCAGGTTCCCCGTGTTGCCAAGGACCGTGACATCGGAACCCAGCTCGTAGTTGTTCGGGTCCACCGGGACGCTGCCGCCGGTGTCGAGGTTGCCGTTGTACATCACGACGTAAGTGGGGTTGCTGGTCCACTTCGCGTACAACTGCACGGGGGCCGTCCCCATCGGGAGCTGCTGGCCGGGCAGGTAGGTGTAGCCCGTCCCGTCCGCGGTCGAGCACCACCCCACGAAGGTGAAGCCCGTGCGCACGAGGTTCCCCGTGTTGCCAAGGACCGTGACCATCTGCCCCTGCTCGTAGTTGGTGCCGTCCACGGGCACGGCGCCGCCGTCGTTCCCGTTGCCGTCGTAGGTGACGGTCCACGTCGGGTTGGACGTCCAGCGGGCGAACAGGGTGACGTCGCCGCCGCCCATGACGAAGGTCTGCCCGAACGTGTAGGTCGTGCCGGTCCCGTCCGCGGCGGTGTTCCAGCCCACGAAGGAGAACCCGTCCATCACCAGGCCGCCGCCGTTGCCGAGCACCCGCACCGTGTCGCCGGTCTCGTAGTGAAGGGCGTCCACGGGGACGCTGCCACCGGTGTTCCCGTTGCCGTCGTAG
>PHAZ01000001.1 GCA_002841825.1 Deltaproteobacteria bacterium HGW-Deltaproteobacteria-22
CTTCAGGCTTCTCCTCGGGCTTGGCCTCGGGACCCGTTTTGCCCGAGTCGATCGCAGCGGTCGGATCGGTGGGCGCCGCATCCCCTTCCAGCGCCGCGTTGAGCGGCATCTTCTCGGAGATCTGGCTCAACAGCACCCAGGCGCTCATGCGCGGCAGAAACTGATCCGATCCATTGGCTCGCGTCTTCTGGGTCTTCTGTTTGATCTGCTTCTTGATGGCAGCTGGATCGTACAGTCGCTTTCCGAGCACCTCGGAGCTGAGTTGGCCAGTCAGACCCAGAAGATCCCTTTCCTCTTTCTCCAGCCTCCACAGGGTGAACAGGGAGGCGCCAACCATCATGGTAAAGAATAAACTTAACCCCAAAACCACTGCCAGCGCCTTCTTTTTAACGAGGCTGTCCTTGGCCCCCAGCGAAAACTCTCCGCGACGGAAATTGAGCGCCTCACCCGACGAGCCAAGATACGCCAGAGCCACGACGCTCGCCTTCTTCGGATCCGCGAGGGTCTCCCCGGGGACCAGGCCTACCTGCACGGGGACGTCGAAGAACGCAGCAGCCGCTGTCGCGAGCCCGGGAAGCCGCGCTCCGTTTCCAATCAGGACCACGCGCTCCACGGTCTCCTGGTGACGCGTCTGAAACGACAGGATGAACCGGCGCCACTCCTCGAAGAACCTCTCCACCTCGGTACGGATCACCTGCTCAAACCCCTCTTCGTGCTGGCCCGGGGCCGTGAGCCGCCCCTGCAGGTTCAGCCAGTCCCGCACCTGGTGTTCATCCTGGGAACTGTACCTGGCCAGCGCCGCCACCATGGATTCCATTCCGTCCGTCCAGGAGCGAAGGGTCAGCAGGGTCCCCCGCACCAGCGCCGCCATATGCGTCACACGGGCGCCCACATCGATGACGACCGTGCATGGATCCGTCGGACCGGAGAAGAACATCGCCGGGTTGCCCGGGTGTACCAGTTTGGTCACTTCCACACCGCAGGCCGAGAGCATCCGCAGTTGCTCGGCGACCCCCTCGCGGGAGGCAGCCACGACCAGGACCTCGGTCTTGTCCTTCTGGACCGTGTGGCCGTGGGTGATCACCAGATCATCGACGTCCATTGGAATCTGGTCGTCCAGTTCATAGGAGATCAACGGCTCGATCTTTTTCAGGTCCGAAAAGGGAAACTCCAGGTTGCGCACGAAGACCGGTTGGTCCAGATTGGCGACCACCTGCTTGACGTGGGCCAGGTTCAAACGACCGACCAGGGTCCGGATGGCCGCTCCCTTTCCCTCGGGCTCGACAGGCAGCGGCAGCGTTTCGTACTGCAGCACCTTCATGCCGGACCGCTGAATCTCCAGGACGCATCCCGAAACGGTTGCACTTCCGATATCGATGGCGCCTACCATGCTCATGAAAACACCCTAGTCCTCTTTCCAATAAATATATGCACCCTGACTACCCTCTTTTCCGGGCTGCGTCGAGACGCTCAACTGATCCCAGACCGACTCGATCGAGTACATGGCCTGGTCCGAGAGTCCCACTGCGCGGATGCGATAATACCTTTTGCTTCCACCGACAACCAGCGTCTGGAGTTTGGCCGAGTCCAGCTCCACGCCCTGCACCTGTGCGTCAGCGATGCCGTCCTGCCCCAGATCACCTGAATCTTCAATATCCGTCCCCACCACAGCCGACACCAGCGTGGAGGCAGTCCCCGGTTGGGCCACCGCCCCGATGAACGACTGGAGATCCTTGCACAGCACCGGCACCTGCGGGGCCACCGTGGTCGCCAGCAGCTTGAGTTTGACCGGATCCGTGATGACCGGATCCTCGGGGGAGGAGGCCGTCAGGATGATCAGGGCTGCCAGCAACTGCCAGTTGTTCGGGTCCATCGCGCACAGGTGGATCTGGCATCCGCCGTACACACTCAGGCTTGATCCGAAGTTGGCCCAGAAGATGTCATCCACCCCCCGGATCAGGCGGATGTCGTTGACCGAGTCCAGGAGATTGTTCTTGGAGAGGTAGGGCTCTTCTAGATTTTTGTAGTATGAATCTTCATCATCCGCCCCACTGGTCATGCTCTGGTCGAAGTCGATGAAGTCCACCAGCGAACCCACCTGCTGCTGCCGGTCCAGGATCTGTCCATCGTCCTGGATGCGTCCGAACAGTTCGTCGTACCGCCGATCCAGGAACAAACCCAGCAGCAGGTTGTTCAGTCGCTCCAGTTGGGTGGAATTGAACGCGCAGTTGAGATTGATGCGCCCTTCTTCGGGGCGATAGATCTCGAGCACGCCCGTGCCTTTCTCAGGCAATTCTCCAAGGCCGCGGGCCTCGCCGCCGAGCAACTTCTCTGCCAGCGTCTCGTCGAAGAACATGGGAATCATCATCGGGACGATCTGGGACATGTCGATCCCCATGTTCTGTATCATGGCGTTGTTATCAATAAATTTCGCCTGTACCCGCAGGAACAGGCGCGTGATCTCCAACGTCGAAAACGCATAATACCGGGCCCGCATCCGTTCGCCCTCGGAGGCGGCGCTCTTTCGGTTGATCTTGGATTGATAAATAAAAATATTAATCAGAAGCGCGATCAACGAGAGACCGAACACCACCACCAGCAGCGCCACGCCGCGCTGACCATTCGACCGGGAGACAGGCTCGATGCGCATCACTGCACCCTCGGGATTTCAATGGGACGGGGGGGGCGTCCACCGGTATCCGTACCTGTGGACCGGTCGCGACTGGAGCCGCCCTGCTGTCCACCCTGTTGTCCGCCTTGCTGTCCACCCTGCGTACCCGTGGTGCCGAACGAGGTGACCTTGCCGGTCGCCGGCAGCAGGTTCAGCGCCTCCATGATATGGGGGCGCGCCATCGAATGGAAGTGCACGATGTGACCGGTGCCCACGTCCACAGCCAAATGCACGCGCACGAGCTGGGGCAGTCTGCCGCTCTGTCCGTCAATGGTCGTGGTGTCCCAGGCGTCGATCCACTCATCCTTGGTGGCGTCGAAAAACCACAGTTCAAAAATAGCTACACGGTCCACGATCCGGCGGGTCTCTGCGGGCATGGTCAGGGGATCGACCGCCTCGAGGCGCCGGGTCTCGCGCCGGATCAACTGAAACGATCCGCGGTGTTCGGGATCCCGCTCGAGCCGATACTGGACCAGACATGAATCCGACTCGTGCGCGTTCTTGCGGGTGGGCCGGTGAGACATCGTGGAAAAGGTGATCTCCATGCCGCCAACATCAGGCTGGGCCCGGAAGAACGTCCGCTTGAACTCGGCGGACGTGTCCTCACCCAGCGACAGATAGGCCATGTTCATATCCTGCACGAACATGTCCAGGGCCGCGGCCGTGGCCTGCGTCTGGTCGGCGCGAAGCTCCGAGAGTTCCTGCGCGGCGCGGGTCGTCCGGATCGTGCTGTATAAAATGAAGGACATGAACGCGATGAGCGTGATGGACACCATCACTTCGATCAGGGTGAAACCGCGGGATGAATTCATCGAACCCTACCCCCGCTCGTGCCGCCTGTGCCGCCCGTGCCGCCCGTACCGCCCGTGCCACCCGTGCCACCCGTGCCGCCGCCGGTCAGCCCTGAAAGATCAAGGATGTTCTGGTCCAGAACCGCCGGGTCGGTGAAGAACGCGATCAGTTCATAGCTCCTCTCCTTTTTCCCGACGCGCCAGGCCACGACGACGCGAACCCGCCGCACGGCTTGTTCCATGACGTTCTGGATGGTGGAGAGTGCTGTCGTTAAAAAGCTACCCATCATACCGGTCAGGCCCGACATCACATCACTGTCGCCGCCCGGGATCATCTGGGTCAGCAGATCCTGCATGAAGGGAGGAATCGTGCTGTCGGCCGGCGCTCCCTCCCCGGAGCCGTCATCGAGCCCTAGCCCGCCGGCGAGCTGCTGCTGCAGCATGGACATGTCGGGTATCTCAATTTTTTCGATGTACACACAATACGTGAACAGTTCCGTACCCTCGAGTTGATCCGATTCAAAATCGCCGCACATCTCGCCTTCAAACGTACCGAAGCCTTCCTTGCGCAGCAGTTGTTCGGTCTCCAATATTTTATAGTTGGCCAAATGAATACCCTGCAACTGCAGCCGCGCCTCGATGTTGCGTGTGATCGAGTCCGTCTGTCCCTTGAGAATCCAGATCAGGGACATGGCCAGGATGGTCAGGGCTATCATCACCTCGAGCAGAGTGAAGCCCCCGGACGCATGATGAAGGTTAATCCTCTTCATCGTCGTCCTCCGGCGGCAGCAGGTTGCCCTCGGCGTCCTCGCACAGGTCTCCGGGCACAACGAAGCCCGACTCGTAGCGGACGTGTCCGGTCATGGGTTCCACAATCACCGAAAGTTCGTGTTCGGCCGTGGAGCGCAACAGGATGACCGCTCCCCAGTTGGTGCCGTTTGGATAGAAGGCCAGACTGACCAGACCGCTGGTAAACTCCTTGTTCATGCAGGGGAATGTCACCGAGGCGATACGGACGTTCTCCAGCACGATCTCGGTCTTCATCTGCGTCTCGAGGGCTTCCCACTGGGACAGCGGCGGCAAAAAAGGCTTGCCCGGATCCGCGGCGCCCAACGGCCCCACGGGATTACTCAGATCCATCCTGGTCCAGTTCTCGTACCGCCACTCCAGCGTCTCCTCTTCCTCCTCGTCGACGCGGGGATCCCGGTGGGGCAGTGCCACGCCGGGCGGGAAACGCTCGACCTTCAGGACGGGACTTTCCTTGTCCAGATCCATCACCAGGCGCAGGAGCGTGCGCGAGGTGCGGGCCCTTCCCGACAGAAAGCGCACGCCGCCGGCGAACTTCCGGCCGGCCTCCCGCAGTTGCATCTTGGGCAGTTGCGAGTAGCTCACCGCCACTGCCCCGAACAGCATCGCGACGATGACCACGACGATCAGCACCTCGATCAGCGTGAAGCCAGCGCCTTTTACGCACCGGTTTCGGCTTCCGGGGTGGATCTTCCGGGTCCGGGCCCGGGGGGTTCTACTGGCCGCAATCTTCATCTTTGATGTCATCTCCGGTCCCGAAATTTTCATCGGGACCTGCAGAGTACACGCAGAACGATCGTTCAACCTTCTCCACCCGGATCTCGTTGCCCCAGGCGTCGGACAGATCCTTTTTCTTGAAGGAGCCATCGGAGATCAGGGTCTCCAGCATGGCCTTGCCGTCCTTGCCCTTGTTCTCGGGCTCGGCCGCTTCGGCGTTGATGGTCGCGGCGATCCGGTTCACCTGGGTCTGGGTGGTCTTCTTTTTTGCCTTCTTCAGATACGACATGACGCCGACGGTGACGGCGCCCATGACCATACCCATGATGACGATGACGACCATGATCTCGATGAGCGTCATACCCAGTTGACGCCGACGGGTGTTATTTCCGGCAGGGCGGGGATCCATGTGTTCGCTGGCTTGTACTTGATTCTCAGACATGACGACTCCTATACTCCTATGTTGTTCATCTGCATGATCGGCATCAGGATGGACATGACGATGAAGGCCACCATCCCACCCATCACCAGGATCATCAGCGGCTCGAGCACCGACGTGAGCTTGGAGAGCGTGGTCTCCACCTCGTTGTCGTACGTGACCGCAACATTGTTTAACATTTGTTCTAATTGACCAGATTTTTCACCAATTGCCACCATATGACTGACCAACGGAGGGAACTCCCCGGAGCGCTCCATGACACGCGCCATGCTCTCACCCTCGCGTACGGCCACGGCCACGTCATCGACGACCTCCTGCAGGCGGGTGTTTCCCATGACGCTCCGGGAGATGTCCAGCGACTGCAGGATCGGCACGCCCGAGTGAAGCATGGTGCCCAGCGTGCTGGAGAACCGGGCGATGGAGATGATCCGCACCAACTGACCGACCAGGGGCACGTGCAGCAGGAAGCGGTCCCACAGGTGACGCCCCGACTCGGAGCGCTTCCAACGCTTGAATCCAAACACGACGGCGATGATCCCCAGGATCAGCAAGTACCATGAATTGCTGATGAAGTTGCTGAAACCGATCAGCAGCCGGGTATAGATCGGCAGGGTCTGGCCACTGTCCTCGAACACGGTCACCACGTTGGGGACGACCGTGGTCATGAGCAGGCCCACCATGCCCGAGGTGATGAAAACCATGATCACCGGATAGGTCATCGCCGAGGAGACCTTGTCCTTGAGTTTCTGCTGACGCTCAAGATACTCCGCCAGCGAGAACAGCACGGTGTCGAGGTTACCCGAAGCCTCGCCGGAGCGGACCATGGATACATAAAAAACATTGAACTCTTTAGGATGCGCCATTAAGGCATCGGCCAGCGAGCGCCCTTCGTTGACGGTCCGCCGTACGGTAAAAACGAGGGTGGCCAGTTTTTTTTGTCCTTTATCACTCTGGAGTTGGTCCGCAATGGCGGCCAGACTCTCGGTCAGGGGCACGCCGGCCTTGAGCAGGGTCGCCAACTGGCGCGTGAACACGGCAATGGCCGAGGCTGAGACCCGGTTGATGAAGGATATGTCAACTTCGCGCTGCAGGCCCTTTCCCTTCTCCGTGGAAAGCTTGACTTCCTGCAGGAAAAGTCCCTCCTTGCGCAGTTGGGCACGCAGGGACTTCTCCGAGTCCGCATCCCGGGTGCCCCGGACGGCTTTGCCGGAAGCGTTTAGGCATTTATAAACAAATACTGGCATGCCCAGTCCTTTCCTAAGACGCGTCTTCGGTGGTCACGAGCATCACCTCGGAGAAGGAGGTGATACCGGCGATGACCTTGCGGGCACCATCCTGCCGCAGCGTGCGCATCCCCTTGGTGATGGCCAGCCGCTTGATCTGGTTCGCATCGATCTTCTTCATGGACATCGCGCGCAGGTCGTCGTCCATGATCAGCAATTCGTAGATGCCGGTCCGGCCCTGGAAACCGGTGTTCAGGCAATGCGGGCAGCCCTTGTGGCGGAACACATGCCCCACCGGCGGAGAGCGGAAGTTGGCCGGCACCGGATGGCGGTCGGCGGTTCCGGCGAAGAAGCGGTCCGGATCCACACCCATCTCGGAGAGCTCCTCCCGTGTGGGCACATAGGGCTCCTTGCAGTGCGGGCACAGGCGGCGCAGCAGGCGCTGGGCCAGGATGCCGATCAGCGAGGAGGCCACCAAAAACGGCTCGACGCCCATGTCCACCAGACGTGTGAGCGCGCCGGCGGAGTCGTTGGTGTGCACGGTGGACAACACCAGGTGACCTGTGAGTGAGGCCTGAATGGCGATCTCGGCGGTCTCGACGTCGCGGATCTCGCCGACCATGATCACGTCCGGATCATGGCGCAGGAACGAGCGCAGGCCGGCTGCAAACGTAAGATGGATCTTTGGGTTCACCTGCACCTGGCTGACGCCTGCGAGCTGGTATTCCACCGGATCTTCGATCGTCAGGATGTTCAGATCCGGCTTGTTGATCTTGTTCAGGCCCGCGTACAGTGTGGTCGTCTTTCCGGAACCGGTGGGACCGGTCACGAGGATGATGCCGTGCGGGCGCACGATGATCTCCTCCATCTTGTCGAGATCTTCCTTGTAGAAGCCGATGTCGGCCAGACCCAGCAGAATCGAGCTCTGGTCCAGCAGGCGGATCGTGATTCGCTCGCCGCGCGCGGTCGGGATGGTGGCCACGCGCATGTCGATATCGCGACCGGCGATCTTGCGACGGATGCGGCCGTCCTGGGGGAGGCGCTTCTCGGCGATGTCCAGGCCGGACATGATCTTGATACGGGCCACAATGGAGTTCAGATAATTCTTGTTCGCGTGCTTGGTCTCATAAAGGATGCCGTCAATCCGGTAACGGACGCCGACTTCCTTCTCGCCGGGCTCGATGTGGATGTCCGAGGCGCGCTCCTTGGCAGCGTTGAAGATGATCGCGTTGACCCAGCGGATGATCGGCGCCTCGTCGGACAGGTCAATATTGTCCACCAGGTCATCGACGTCCTCTTCGGAGAAGCCGTCGCCCTCGTTGGCCAGGTCCACCGTCTGGCTCTTGCGCGTATAGGCCCGGTTGATCAGGGAGAGGATGCGCTCTGCCTCCATGAGCACCAGCAGAAACTGGGAATCCAGCCGCACCGCCAGATCATCCATGACCCAGTAGGCCATGGGATCGGAGACGGCCACCAGGATGCGACCATCCTCACCAAACCACAGCGGCAGAACCTTGTTCTGTTTGGCATAGTTGATGGAGACCCGCTCGAGCAGGGAGAGGTCCACGTCCTCGGGCTTGATGTCATGTTCCTGATACACGAGACCCTGCTGGAGCGCCAGTGCGCGCAGCACGTCCTTTTCCTGAAGAAACCGGTCGCCAGTCTGGATTTTTTCGCGGATCAGCCATTCGCCGAGCCGCATGCCATCCTTCTGCTGACCCAGCAGTCCCCGCTCGATGTCCAGACCGGACACGTGGAAATGCGTGACCAGGATTTCGCCGATCAGTCGGTGTCGCAGCATGCCACTCACCTCCCGGCCGGCTTCGGTGTCTTGCCGTCAGCCGGAGGCGTCTTGCCGTCAGCCGGAGGCGTCTTGCCGTCAGCCGGAGGCGTCTTGCCGTCAGCCGCCGTCAGCCGGAGGCGTCTTGCCGTCAGCCGGCTTCGGCTCCTCTTCGACCGGATCGGATTCATCGTCTTCGCGCATCTTCTGCAGCATCCGGTGTACTTCCTTGATGTCCCTCTTGTTCACGCTCACCGGCCCGGAGGAGTCCACGACCTTGTACTCATCCATTGCCTTCTTGCGCTGGATGATTTCTTCTTCCATGCGGTGGGCGGTCCGGTTGATGTCCTCGAAGAATCCATGCTTGTGTTTATAATTAATATCAGCCTCGAAATCCTGATCCCGGAAGGAGGAGTACTTCTCGATGAACTCCTTGCGAAGCTTCACTTTTTCCATGAAAATCCGGCGTAGGTCGCTCTCGTCGCGGATGATGTAAGGCGTGATGAAGATCAGGAGGTTGGTCTTCTCGGTGATCCGTGTGGTCGACTTGAACATGTAGCCCAGGATGGGGATGTCGCCCAGCAGGGGGACCTTCTGCACATTTTCCTTGATCTTTTCGGTGATCAGTCCACCGATGACCACGGTCTGCTGGTCCTTGACCACGACGACCGTCGTTGCCTTGCGCTTGGAGGTGGTCGGCCCCACGACCTGGTCGATGGACTTGACCTCGTTGATCTCCTGATCCACTTCCATGCGCACGAAGTCACTCTGGTTCACATGCGGTGTGAGTTTCAACTTCAGCGCCACGTCCTGGCGCTGCACCGACACCATCGGCATCGAAGACAGGGCCGAAGATGAACTGGAGAACGAGGAGGCCAGTGAGGAAATGGAAGAATAGCCGCTCTGGAATGGCACGTTCTCACCGACGGTGATCTCGGCTTCCTCGTTGTCGGTGGTCAGGATGTGCGGTGAACTGATGACATTGACCGCGTTGTTGCTCTGCAGCGCCTGGAACATCACGCCAAAGGAGGGGAAGGAGATGCCCGGGATGCCCAGCAGGGACTCGGCGTCCTTGATCTCGGGACCGCGCAGACCAACGGCCATACCCATCAGGGAGAGCGGGTTCATGATGATCGAGTTCATCGAGGAGTTCGTGATCGAGCCACCGAACAGGAAGGACTGCTTGTCCCCGGAGCCCATCGGATCACCGCCATGGAACGACATGCCGATGTTGCGGGTCTTGTCCAGGGACACCTCAAGGATGGTCACTTCCACAAAGACCTGACGGCGAGGACGATCGAGCTCCTTGATGACGCGCTTGATGGACAGGAAATCTTTATTGGATGCCACAATCACCAGGGAGTTGGTAGCCGGATCCGGCTGGATCTGCACCGGACCCTGGAACAGGCTCTCGGCGTTGCCACCACCACCCCAACCGCCCATCGGATTATACCCACCGTATTGATTTCCGCCCCGCTGGTTCCGGTTGGTGTTCGTGCGGGAAGTACGCGAGGTTCGCGAGGTCGACGTCGTGCGGCTCGTACCGCTGTTGGTGCCGCCGGTCAGGGCCGACAGGAGGCTGGCCATGTCCTCGGCGACGGCGTTCTCGAGGTAGACGATGTTGATTTTTTCCTCACCGCCCGGAAGGGGGACGTCGAGCTTCTGGAACAGCGCGAGCAACTCCAGATAGGCCGCGTCATTCGCAACAATGATCAAACTATTCGTGCGAGGCTCGGCGATGATCTTCGAGATCGAGTTCTTCGTACCGACGTTCTGCACACCACCGGACGTGGACGACGTCTGTGGATTATAGACCTTGGTCGGGGCCGTCTGACCGCGACGACGGCCTCCCATGTTGGGAGCCGTTGTGTTGTTGCCGCTGGAACCGCTTTCCGAGACATCGAACACTTCCGTCAACTTGGTGGCGATCTCCTCGGCATCGGCGTTCTTGACCTTCAGCACCCACACGCGTTCGTCATGCACACCCTCGATATCGAGCTGGCTAAGAATCTTCAGCAGCCGGGTGATGCTGGTGCCCATGTCGGTGATGATCAGCAGGTTCGTCGGAGAATAGGTGGTGATGTCGCCATATTTGGACTTGAATTTACCCAGAATCTCGGCCACCTCCGACACGCTGGCATGCTTGACGTGAATCATCGCCGTGGTGAAGCTCTCGTTGTTGGCGACCGCCTCTCCGGGCACGGTCAACGGCTGGACGACCGAATTGGCTCCCGCTATCTCGATGACCTTGTAATACTGACCCGACTGCTGGATGGTCAGGTTCATCGCCTCCAGGGAAGACAGAAAAGCCTTGTACGCCTCGTACGCGGTCACTTCCGAGGGACTGTAGATGGTCACGCGCTGCGCCCGCAGTCCTGCGCTGACGATGAAGCGTTTGCACGTGATCGAGGAAATCCAGGAGACCAGATCGGCCAGTGTGGACTCCGGCTTGAGCGTGACCTTCATCTTCCGATAGCCTGGGATGTTCTTGCATTCGTTGAAATTCGGATCATCCTTGGCCGTCCCTGCATCCCCGGTCGAGCCAGGCGCAGGTGGCTTGGCCCCCGATGTGTTGCCGGGCTGTACGGTGGGCCGGATCGGACGCGAAATCGGGGATGGCTGGGCCAGACCCGTTCCCGGAACAAGGGAGGCACAAAAGAATGTGACAAATAAGAGATTACGCATCATCATCTCCAAATATTACCGGATGGAATAATCCATGTTGATCGTCTGGCCGCCGCGGTTGAGCGAGAGGGTCAGATGGTTGGCGTCCTTGAGCTTGGTGTACAGGGCGAACGTCTGATCAATGGAATCCAGTTGAATGTTGTTGACCGAGGAAATAACGTCCCCGGAGCGGATTCCCAACTTGTAGAACACGGAAAACGAGCGAACAAAGGAAACCTTGAAGCCGCCGTTGGCATCGGGCATCACCCGGGCGCCGCTGCTGGCTGAGGCCATGTTCTTCATGAAATCGGTGATCACCGCCTTGTCCACTTCATATTTATAAGGCCCGACCTGCTGGATCCTGCCGTCATCGCCCTTGGCGTTGGCGGCCCCCGGCGGCGGGGTCGTCGTGGCCACCACCGGACTGTTCTTGGGCTCGCCCATCAGGTTCAGCACTTTCTCCTGCCCTCCCTGGGTGAACACCACGCGCTTGGACTCGATCGCCACCACCGTGGCGTCCCCGAGGGCATCGCCCTCCGACAGCAGCACGAACTTGGCCTCCGCATGGGTGGTGAGGGCCACTGTGGCCAGGGAGTCCTTCGGGTTCTTCGCCATCATCGTGACAACGAGTTCGGCACCCTCCAGCGAGGCGGCCGCCGGCGGCTCCCCTCCGGCGGTGGCGGTTCCCGCCAGATCGTCCAGGGAAATCGGTTCGCAGGTGGCACAGAAGATGTTTCTGCGCAACACCCCCCGCAGGTCGGCGACCCACTCCGGCTTCTTGGGGGACGTATCCACCAAGGCCACCGGCCGGCGGGACGTATCGAGCCGTGGTGCGGAATACAGTTTCCAGGCTACGATATCGGCCGCAATCACACCGGCTCCCAGTCCCTGGAGCAGGACCAGTGTCGCCTGAATCAGATGGGGATAAAAACGTGCCAGACCTTCCATGTGTTCGCCAACTCCCGCATGAACCCGGCGGAAAACCGTTCATGTCGCGCCGGACAGGCCGCTAGTGCAAGAACCGGGCCTGCCCGAAAGCATTCCGCATCATCATGATTTTTCCTGTCAATTCAAGGAAAATCGAAGATGTTTGCCAATTTGACAAACCGGTTTGATCACTCCCTGAAAAATGTGTCAAATTGTCACAGCCGGCAGCGCTCGAAAAGGTCCAGATGCACCTCGGGCGAAAGTTGTTCGGGACGGAGCTGGAGGGAGAACGGCGGGGCCGCGCGCAACGCTTGGATCCGATCGGCGGAAAGCATCGAAGCCATGATGTTGCCCATCTGCTTTCGGCGCATCGAAAAGATCCGGGTCAGCCAGACCGAGAGGGCGTTCCAGTCGACGTTCCGGGCTGGCCGCGGCTCAAAGCGCACGACCGAGGAGGTGATCTTGGGGGCCGGCGAGAAGGACCCGGGACTCACATGAAAGCAGATCGTGCACCCGGCCGCCAGTTGCGCGACCACCGAGAGAAGTCCGTACTCCCTGGAATGGGGACCGGCCACGATCCGCTGCGCCACCTCGCGCTGGAACATCAACACCCACGGTGAGCCCGCACGTGCAGTCCGGATCAGGGCGAATAAAATCCTCGCGGCCACGCAGTACGGCAGGTTTCCAATCACGGCCGGCGTGAACACGCCGGGCGGCGTGGGAACGCCGGGCGAAGTGATGTCGCCGGGTGCTATGACGCCGGTTTTCCCCGCTTGCAGCAGAGAAGACAAATCAAGCGTCGTGGCATCCTCTTCGAGCAGGGAGAAGTGAGGATCCGCCCCGAACCGGTGCGTCAGATATGCAGCCGACTCCCGGTGCGGCTCGATGGCGATCACCTCAAATCCGCGCGCGAGCAACTCGGTCGTGAGCGCACCCCTGCCAGACCCGATCTCAATCACCGGCCTGGCCTGCACCGGCAACAGATCCACGATTTTCTCGATGACCCCACCATTGATTAGATAATTCTGACCCCAGGCTTTGCTCGGGATCCACTGTCCCAGCCACCCTTCACCCGTTCCAGACATGGACACTATTCCCCACCAAGCAAAAGCAGAAGGCGCAAGGCTTCGTCCTTCATGGGTCCGTCAGGCACCAGGGTGGCATACTTCTTCACGTACTTGATGGCCATCTGCCGGTTGCCGGTTTCCTTGTACGCGCCGCCGAGCAGCCGGCAGGTCTCCGCCAGCATGGATTCGACGGTTTCCGTCTGCCAGTGCGCAGCCTCTTCCGGAATTATTTGATCCTGCAATACTTTTTCAAGCTCCTCTGCCACGAACTGGAGATGCGGAATCGCCGGCCGCAGAGTACCGTTGGCCAACAGGGTCTTGCCAAGCAGATAGCGCGCCAGAATATTTTTATTATTCGCTTTGACCGCTTTGGCAAAGGAGGTCTCGGCTTCCCGTTTCTGGCGCAGCGAAACGTGGCATCGGCCTTCCAGTATATACCGCTGAACCTCCTCAATTCCGGAGTCTTTGGTTTTTTCCAGCAGGTTCAGGGCTTCCTTCGGGTTGTTCTGGGTGGCCAGGATCTGGGCTTTCTTAAAAAGAAATGGACCATAATCAGGGCTCTTCCTCAGTCCGGCGTCCATCGCCGCCAGCGCCATGTGCGGGCGCTTCAGCCGGCTCTCGAGCTCGGACCACCGCATGAACCATCCATGCACGGGCTGATTCATGGCCTGCACTGCCTGAACGATGGTCTTCTCGCCTGATTCGGGCTGACCGCTCTCCAGTTGAATGAAGCCGATCAGGAACAGGGCTTCGGCGTCCTGTGGATTGGCCTTGATGGCTTTCTCCGCAAAAAACCGGGAGCGCATCAGACGATCCTTTCTCGTCCCCGACAGGTACAACTGTGCAGCAACCTTGTAGAACAGCGGTTCACGGAAGATTTCCTGGTACTTGTCGAGAATCTGGTGAGCTTCCTGCACTTTTCCAGCCAACCCCAGGATAGCCACCAGCGCCGCGGCTGATCGTGCCCCTGGAGAAACCCGCTGGAGTTGGGAATCCGCCCAGATCACGGCCTGATTATCTTTGGAATCCATCATGCGTGCCATCATCACGAGCCCGTCGATCTCCAGCATTGTTGAGCCCTTGATTTTCAGGCTTTCACCGGCCTGGATCATTTTTTTCCAGTCCTGCGCCTGCAGGGCCTGGACCAGGGTGAGTATCCCCAGAAAATCCTTCACCAACTGGGTCTCGTCTTTTTTATCAGCCACCCAAGCCAACACAGCCGTCTCCACCTGTCCAGCCAGGTCCGGGCGTTGCCAGACTCCGGTCCACAGATACTCCAGCGTCCTGGGGAGATCAGCCGTCAGGCCGGCCTGAATGGCTGCCTGAACATCCTCGGTTTCGGCCCCGGACAGCATCAGGATCAACGGTGCCAGCACCAGGCTCCCGGCTGGATCCTGTTTCTTCAAATCCTCCCAGGCACTCAAAGCAGGATTTTTCCGGCCTTCGATGATCCATGCCAGAATCGTCGGGGCTTCCTGATTGAGGTTGACCGTCGTTGAAAATTTCCCTAATTGTCCATGGAACAAGCGCATCCGGCTGCACAGGCGCCAAACCGTACGGTCCTGCTCATCCTCGGCGATGGCCTTGTCACACAGGGAATTGGCTGCGTCGAGTTGACCACCCTCCCAGGCAGCGAGCGATGAAAAGGCAAAATTGATGGCCCGGAATCGCCGTCCGATCTTTTCAAGCACCGCGGGTTCCGGAACCGGTATCCGCGGGAACTCTCCGGGAAATGCCAGGAAAGTGAACGAGTCCTGGTTCTTTTCATCATACTGAAAGCCTTTCAGTAGCGAGTTCCAGATCGCATTTTCCGGCTTCTCGCTCAAGGCGGAGATGGCCGATTCGTCCCCGAGCCGCGCGAGGAACCAGGTCACTCCGAACGAGGGTGTCGTCTCCGTGTTGTTCACCAACTGAAAAGCCTCCCTGGCTTTTTTGGGGGCCTTTTTCACCATCTGTAACACACCACCGAGGAAGTTCCACACCGGGGCACGGTTGTTCTGGCTGCGCGAAGCCGAGAGAATTTCTTCCATGACCTTGACCGGATCCGTCATTGTTCCGGTGAAGAAACGTTCCATCTGGGTCTGTCTTGGATTCTGGGTCAGCAAGAGTGCTCGGAAAAACTGGAAGCGCCTCGTCTCGTTGTCACCGGTGGAGTTGATGGGGGTCTGCAGAAACTTCTTGCACGACTCCAGCGGCTCGAACTCATGGTAGAACCAGGCCAGTATCAACGCGGATTCACAATGAATCATCGCATCACCGCGTGACGAAGCCAGCAGTTTTGGATAATCCAGGTTCAGGATGTTCTTCTCGTGTTCGGAAATGACCGCCGCCGTTGGTTTGGGCGAGGTCGGCATGGTGTGCCTTTCTTTCGTGGAGCCTGATTTTCCCGAGAAAGGACCGATCCTGAACTGATATGCCGCGGCCAACGCGAGCAGCAGGACCAGCGGAATCAGCATGAGGACCCTTCGGTTTCCCGAATCCGACCGTTTTTGCGAGGGTCTGTCCGGGCGCCTGTCCGTCATCGGCTCATCGTCGAGGGTCAATGGAATCGTCTCTTCGTCCGATACCGACTGCGACGCCGCCACGGCTCCCGGATCGTGATCCACATGATGATCAAGGTCCAGTCCGCTCCGGCTCTTCTCAGCAGAACCCTTCTGGTTCAGTATCGAGAGATCCAGGTGATCCGAACTCTCAAAGAGACTGGGCGGCATCTCCAGTTTTTTCGAACCGACGGTTCCGTGGGAGTCGCCATTGATTTCCAGCGGTTTCATGCCCCCTGGATTGAGGTCCATCCTGATCTCGGGAACAAGTCCTCCCCCCAGCGGCGGAAGGGAAAACTCACGATTCTTGTCCTGGTCTTCATCCTCGGCGGCGGATCGGGACAAGGCATCCGATAGGCTTAACGACAGATCCCTGCGATCCCCTGGCATGGATCCGGTGGAGCCGGGGAGGTTCGCAGGTTGTCCGGGTAGTTCTGACTTCGAACCGGGGAGGTTCGCCGGTTGTCCCGGCAGCTCTGACTTCGAACCGGGGAGGTTCGCCGGTTGTCCCGGCAGTTCTGACTTCGAACCGGGCAGGTTGGTAGGTTGTCCCGGTAATTCTGACTTCGAAACGGGCAGGTTGGTTACCTGTGCTGGAAAGTCCCTTTTTACATCCGGCAAGTCCATGATTCCCGGCGAGAGATCGGTCTTCAGCCCTGGAAGAGCTGCATTGGATGAGCCTGCGACAGGAGCCTTGATAGAGATCCCGTCACGCAGCGCTGGCAGATCAACACCAGGTTCGCCATGCTGCATTTTCAGGGCTGGAAGATCGTGCTGCGGAGCAGGTTGCTTGTAGTCAGGCAGATCTGATTTCAAGCCCACCGGATTCATCTTCAGGGCTGGAAGTTCACTCTCTCCCATGGATTTGTGTCCCGGAAGATCAACCGATGATGTCGAATCCGGCAATTTCTGTCCCCCCGAAAGAAGCGCTGAAAATTCCTGGACGGACGTGACAGGTATCCAGTTCTCACGATCGTCTGATATAAACTCGCTGGCCTCCAGTTTTCCTGAAGATACAAGGGAGACCACCTTTGCTTTGGGAAAAGGACCGAAGACCTTTTCATTTTTTCTCTTCACATAAATCGTTTGCACGTCATCAAGGGTATAATGCGCCTCGTTCTCCTCGGGGGTGTGGTAGCAAAGCGGACATTGCTTTCCATTGTCGAGAAGGATTGCCTGGCATTTTGAACAGCGTTTTTTCATGGATACTCCTCAGACGGAAAAAATCGTAAAATTGTAAACCTGCGGACGCTCCCTGTCGACAAAAAAACTGTGGTAGCAACTCCCAACATAGGCTGAAGTGAAAATTGTCTACAAAATCATCGTGTCACAAGGACCCTGTCGATAAAAGTAGCCTGAAGAATAGGCAAAATCGAACCCCTGTAGACACATGAGACCACGTGATCTTCTGTTTTGTCTTTCAAAGTTTAGGTAAAAGTCCGATTGATTTCCGAAAGGAAAAGGGATACTTTTTCCATCCGTGAGGGGTGCAAATGAAAATCACGTTGAACAAATCCACTTTTCTGAACGGACTGTTCCTTGCCCAGAAAATTTCGGAAGGAAACGCCAGCATTCAGCCAATCCTTTCAAACATTCAGATCACGGCCAATCCTGATGGAAAAATCTTCTGCAGGGCGACGGATATGAGCACATCCGTCACCAGCGAATTTCAGGCCGAAGTTTTTCAGCAAGGCACTGCTACTGTCAATGGCAAACTGCTGTATCAACTGGTGTCAAACCTTGCAGGCAAGGAAGTCACGCTTGAGAAGAAAGAAAATGCCATTTTTCTTACCAGTCACAAGAGTCGCTTCGAGCTCAACGGGCTACGCGATGAAGACTTCCCCAACTTCAATTTTTATGAGGATTCAGCCTATGTAGGTTTTGAATCAGAGATCCTTCGTGAATTGCTGGATCACACACTGTTCGCCGTAGCAACCGACGAGACAAAGCCGCACCTTGGCGGTATTTACCTTGTCACGGAAAAGAACATTGCCAAATCAGTGGCCACGGATGGACACAAGCTTGCCCTCGCAGAGTATCCGTTTGAAGGGAAATTCAACATTCCCAACGGCATCATCATTCCGAGGAAGGGAGTCAACGACATCATGAAAATGCTGTCTGATGATTCCGCCAACGTAGGCCTTTTCTATGACAAGGAATTGAAAATTCTTGGGCTGAAAACGGATAGCACCAAGATGAACATCAAGTTGATTGATTCCAAATTTCCTCCCTATGAACAGGTTATTCCACAGTACCAGGACAATAAATTGGTCATTCCGAAGGAGGAGTTTCTTGGTGCATTAAAGAGAATTAACTTGCTTTTTGAAGGAAGTGATGCTGGTGTAATATTAAAAATACAAAAGGACGGCATCGTTTTGACGGGAATTGATACCCTGAAGGGCAAGGGAACTGAAGAAATAGAAGTTGATTATACAGGCGAGAAAATGCAAATTGCCTTTAATATCAAATTCTTTGACACCATCGTCAACAAAATTCAAGGCAAAGAATTCAGCATTTTCCTTCATAATCCAAAGAGCCCTGCGCTGATCAAACCTATCGAAACCAGCAATTTCATTGCCGTTTTGATGCCCATCCGTCTCGACTGATTCCAGAATGGTCCTGGAAAAAATTCATCTTCAGAACTTCCGAAATTTCCACGAAGAGACCATAGTACTTCCGGCGCAACGTGTTCTTCGCATTTTTGGACAAAATGGGGCGGGAAAAACCAATCTGTTGGAAGCCATCTTCATTTTGTATACAACTCGAAGTTTTCGTAACAGGAAAACATTGAAGGACTGTATCCAATACGGCGAGAAGTTCTTTCATATTGCAGCTGAAATCCAGGGAATACGGCATGGTATTACCTTCTCCGGTGAGCAGATGGAAAAGAGCATTTTCATGGCTCAGCAGAAGGTCAAGGCAGTTGACTTCATCCAAGACAAAAGCATTCTTCATTTTTCACCGGAAGAAAGCCATCAATTTTTTCTGAGTCAGGAATATCGAAGAACGCTTCTCGATCGCTATATTTCTGCCCTGGATGCCAATCATTTGGGGAATTTGCTGAAATATAATCATTTTCGCAGCAAAAAAGTGCAAATTCTCTTCTCCAATACGGCCCAAAAAGGTAGCCTTTTGGCCCTCGAAACCCCACTTTTTCTACACTTGAGTGACATCATTTCATCGACGAGAAATGCATTTCTGGATGCGCTGAATCCCTTCTTTCATCATTTCATTCAGATTTTCAATCCAAAGTTGGGTCAATCAACCCTCCTCTATCGAAAAAAGAAAATTCCTGATGATTTCGTTGAAAAGGAGATACTCGCCCAAAGGGTGCTCTATGGATGTCATCGGGATGAAATGGATATTCTTGAAAGAGGAAAAGAGATCCGGCAATTTTTCAGTAATGGTGAAAAGAAGGCCATCAATCTGGCTTTCCATTTTGCCTTCATGGAATATCTCAAGGAAAAGTCGACGCAAGATTGTCTCGTTTGTCTTGACGATATTGAATCTGAGCTGGATCAGAATACCTTGAAAAATATCTATGGAATGATTGAGAAGACTTCTTCACAGTTTATTATTACCAGCAAATCGAATGAACGATCTGGAAAAACTGATATTGAATTGCTTGAAGGAAAATTTCAACACGCATAGATTTATTTTTAAATCAGGAAAATCATAAGAGGCGGGATTACTTGGAAGGAGTAGGAAGCACTTTCACTGGTGTATCTGTCTTATCAGGGTGAAAATCCAGAATCAGCAGATAGTAATTTTGAAAAGTCATATGAGTAATCTCGGGTTTTGGCGTGTTATTGCCATTCTTGTAGAGAAAATCAATGATCAGTTTCGTTCCTTTATCATCTCGGAAGAATGACACCTTTTCGATAGGAGTTTGAAAGAAGCGCGTGATCAGATCTCGCCAGGCATGTTTTTGCCAAGCCGAACAGGCAGGCGCAAGAAGGCGGAGGATTTTTGTATTCCCTTCGGAAAGATCCTGGCTCTGCAGTTGAAATGGAGAAGAGAATAGAAAGAAGAAGCGTGATCCACCAGGTGATGGCTTTAGTTGAAATCCTGGCCAAAGCAATACGCATTTTCCGCCTGCAGGAGGGATTTCTTTGGGAAGTTCAGGTTTGGGTGGAGCTACCCCTGCATATTTCAACACGGGAACATTCTGGGGCTTGGGTTGAGTAACCACAGGATTGGCACCAAAGAGGAAAACACCCGAAAAGAGAAGAATTGGAATGAACATATGGATATGACCTCATTCAGGTCTGGACACCTGATGAATGCTAGAGTTGAAACAGAAGATAACCCGGTCAACCACAGTTGACAAATTTGCAGCAAAAACACCAGAAGCCACGGACTCGGAACTTGTATGTTTCACGTGAAACATGTAGGGATTATACCTGTCTTTCTGAGGGGGAAAGATGGATCACTTGATCACAAATAGAAAGAAATGCATCGCTGTGTGAAAATAGAACAACAATGGCATTGGACTGCTTGAGTTGAAGAATTCTATCCTTGAGAACCTTCTGCATGTCAACGTCGAGAGCGTTCTCAGGTTCATCAATGAGGAGAACCTGTTGTCCGGAACGAAAGGCTCGCTCAAGGCTGATGCTTTTGCGCTGTCCAGAAGAGAGCGTTTCCGGTGAAAGGTATGGTGCTTGAGGTGAACCATGGAGGAAGGACAGGAAAGGGGAAGCGTCCTTTGTGGCAGAGAAAGAAGGTGATTTATCGAGAAAAAGATTTTCTTCCAGTTGGAGGGTAAATACGGTGCCGTTCTGATCAACCAGGGCCACAGGCCCGATGGGTCCCGAAACCCCGTCATAAAGGATCTGCCCGGATGAGGGTTTCAGGACACCGGCAAGTAAAAGAGCGAGGGTCGTTTTTCCGGAACCATTGGAGCCGCGCACACCGCTGATGGAGCCGGCGCCGAAACTTTGATTGATATGATCTAAAAGGATTTTTCCGTTATCCTGATAGGAAAAAGACAGATCCTTGAGGACAATGGAATGAATGAATGCAGGTGCCTTTGCAGTTTCGGAAGCGGGGAGATCCAGCAGGATCAATTCAATGTGCTTCATATCCCGAACGCTGAGAAAGAGAGAAATATCCTGGGAAAGTCCACTCAGGGGTGCATGGAGAAGGGATAACCCGGCAAGGAAGGAGAAAAACTTGCCCTGGGATAACGTTCCTTCCTGTACCATGGTGGTTCCGGCGGTATAGACAACTACCAGCGTGATAAGGAACAGCAGGATCTGCGCCGGATGAAAGATCATACGAAGGCGCGAAAGACGAATGGAACTGGCGGTATAGCGTCCAAGAAGTCGATCGTGAATGGATGAAAAGAACGATCCACGGTGAAAGGCTCGGATCAGAGGCATCGCACGGGCGGCTTCAAGTTCGAAATTCGAGCAGGAAGATTGTTCCAGGATGGCCTGCTCCTGGAGGCGGTTGATGTGCCGTCCAAAGAGATATCCAAGCAGGAAGACAGAGAGAAAGAGGATTCCACAAAAAAGAAACAGGATCGGGGAAATCCATAACAAGGCGATGGAGAAGGCCCCGATCTGCAGGATTTTTCTCAAGGTGCTGCGCAGCATCGAGAAGATGGATTCACCTAGCCAGTGAACCTCCATGTGCACTTCGTTCCAGTCAATCTGGCTGTTGGCCTGGGATTTTTCAGAGAAAATAAGAAAGTCCTGGAGGCACTTTCTACGGGTGGACTGCATCCACCGCTGACTGATGCCGGTCAGAATCCAGTCGTCGAAGACGGAAAACAGGTGATGGATCGAGAACAACAGGATCAGAAACACGGGGACGTGATCGAGGCGGAAACGGGAGGTCAGAAAAATCAGTCCGAAGCCCAGGCCTGTATGCAGCGAGATCAAAAAAAGGGAAACGAGCAGTTGAGAACGATAAGGTCCCAGGGATTGCAAAATGAGGGAAAAGGTGTGGGTCAACGGCATGGAGGCGGTACCATCATTCAACGGTGACGGACTTGGCGAGATTGCGCGGCTGATCCACGTCGGTGCCCTTGAAGTCGGCGATATGATAGGCCAGAAGTTGAAGAGGTAGAATGCATAGAATGGGCTGAATCATCTCGTGAATCTGGGAAGGAATCAGCGCAAGATCGTTGACCATGGTGCCGATGTGATGATCCGAGGAGCTGGCGACGGCCAAAACCTTGGCATTGCGGGAGAGCACCTCCTCGAGGTTGCTCATGATCTTCTCGTACTGTGCATTCTGAACCGCAAGGACCACGGTGGGGAGATCCTCGTCGATGAGCGCGATGGGACCGTGTTTCATCTCCCCGGCGGGATAGCCTTCTGCGTGGATGTAACTGATTTCCTTGAGTTTTAATGCGCCTTCGAGGGCGATCGGGTACAGGTTTCCGCGACCCAGATAGAGAAAATGCGTGGCGTGGGCGTACCGACGGGCCATCACCTGGATCTGCGGCGCCTGATTGAGGATGTGGTGCATCTGACTGGGGCAATCAAAGAGCGCGTCAATCCATTCGGAGACCACTTCGGTGAGCCCTTTCCGTTGGGCGAAATACAGGGAGAGAATGGAAAGCGCGACCAGTTGCGTGGTGAAGGCCTTGGTAGAGGCGACGCCGATCTCAGGACCCGCGATGGTCTCGATGGTGGCATCGGAGACCTGCTGGATCTGGGAATGAACGGAGTTGGTGATCGCGAGGATCCGGGCCCCCTTGTGTTTGGCGATGGAGATGGCAGCGAGCGTGTCGGCGGTCTCGCCGGACTGGGAAATGGCGATGACCAGATGCCTGGAATCGACCAGAGGATCCCGGTAACGGAACTCGGAGGCGACCTCGACCTCGACAGGGATCCGGGCGGCCTGTTCCAGGTAAAATTTCCCGATCAGCCCGGCATAATAACTGGTGCCGCAGGCCACGATGAAGATTTTTTCAGGGATCGGGAAGTCCGACGGGATCCCGGGGATGTTGACCGTGTAGTCGTCGTGGTGGAGGTACGCCGTGATGGTGTTGTAGACGGCGCGCGGCTGCTCGAAGATCTCCTTGAGCATGTAATGCTTGTAGCCTTCCTTTTCGGCCATCATCGGATTGTAGGCGAAGGTCTTGAAGGAGCGCGTAACAACTTGAAGGTCGCTGGAATAGAGTTTGAGTTCGTCACAGGTGATCTCGGCCAGTTCGTGATCCTGGAGCGGCAGGATCTTCTGGGTGAATGGCAGCAGAGCCGGGACATCGGAGGCGACCAGATGGAAGCGATGGCCCACGCCGATGAACAACGGGCTGCCCTTGCGTGCGAGCCAGATCTGCTTTTCATATCCCTGGATCAGGATCGCCAGGGCCCACGTACCCTTGCATTGGGAAAGGGCTTTGGAAACGGCTTCCAGAGGTGCGAGCCCGGACTTGAGCGCGCCCGAGATCAGGTGGCTGACCACTTCTGTATCAGTCTGGCTTGTAAAAATATGCCCTTGTGCGGTCAACTTACCCTTCAGTTCGGCATAGTTCTCGATGATGCCGTTGTGGATGACGGCGACCCCCTCGTAGAAGTGCGGATGGGAGTTGGTCCTGGATGGTTTGCCGTGGGTGGCCCACCGCGTATGACCGATGCCGGTGGTGCTCGACGCCGGTGTGGTCTTCAGCAGCTCGGCCAGGCGGGAGAGTTTGCCGACCTCCTTGACGATGGAGATCTTCTGGTTCTCGAAGAACGCGATTCCGGAACTGTCATAGCCCCGGTATTCCAGTTTCTGAAGACCCTCCATGAGCATGGGGATGACATTGTCGATTCCTGTTGCCGCAACGATTCCACACATGGTTCACTCCCGGCCTTTTCCGGCCTGGGTGATCCTATCCGCACAGGGATGTGCCTGTCAATTTTCAGCGTAAAATCAAGTGTTTCCGAACTTCCGGTGCCGCACAGGGTTCTCGAGGGTGCCGATGCCGGTGATGGTGATCTTCACGGTGTCACCGTGTGTGATCGGGCCGACACCGGAGGGAGTGCCGGTGGTGAGGATGTCAAAGGGCTGCAGGGTCATGATCGACGACACGTAGGCGATCAACTCGGGAATCGAGAAGATCATGTCGTTACAGGGGCTGCTCTGCTTCAGCGTATGGTTGACGCGCGTCTCGATGGTGCAGGTGAGCGGATCCAGGTCGGTGACCATGCAGGGCCCGATGGGGGCGAAGGTGTCGAAGCCCTTGGCGTGGGTGTATTTGCCCTCACGGCGCTGGATGTCGCGCGCGGTGACGTCGTTGAGGATGGTGTAGCCGAGGATGTGGCGGGGCGCATCTTCGACGCTCACTTCGTGGGCGCTCTTGCCGATGATGACGGCCAGCTCCCCCTCGTAGTGGACCTCCTCGCTCTGGGTCGGAAGGACGATGGGCTCCAGGTGCGCGATGACCGCGGAGGCGGGCTTCATGAAGATCAGGGGCTCGGCGGGAAGCGCCTTGTTGGATTCCTCGGCGTGGGCGCGGTAATTCAAACCGATGGCCACGATCTTGCCCACGGGAACCGGCGGAAGAATCCTTCCATCGTTCGATGAAATCTTTTCAATCAGGCTCTTGGCCTGCAATCCCCTGCCCTGCAGCAGAAGGTCCAGAGACTGAGAGAGAGAGACGATGTTATCTTCTGCGTCGATCTGGACGTAATAATGGATGCCACCGAGATGTCTTCGCTGGATTTTCACGATGCTACCTCCATGCTGTGCGGGTTCAGTCGATGTTCTCAAGCCCGGCGGCCGTGATGCGCCCCGCGCCGCCAAGGAACGGGCGCAGCGCCGCGGGCAGGATGACGCTGCCATCAGCCTGCTGACCGTTCTCGAGGAGGGCCAGCAGCGTGCGTCCGACAGCCAGGCCGCTGCCATTGAGCGTGTGGACCAACTCGGGCTTGCTCTCGGCGCCGGCCCGGTATCGGATGCGGGCGCGGCGGGCCTGGAAGTCCATGCAGTTGGAGCAACTGGAGATCTCACGGTATTTGCTTTCCGAAGGGATCCACACCTCCAGATCATACGTCTTGGCGCTGGAGAACCCCATGTCGCCGGTGGAGAGCAGGATGACCTGGTACGGAAGCTCGAGGGCCTGCAGAATGGCCTCGGCCTGCCCGGTGATGGCCTCCAGCGCAGCGTCGGAGTCCGTCGGCGTGGTGATCTGCACCATCTCCACCTTGGTGAACTGGTGCTGCCGTATGAGTCCGCGCACGTCGCGTCCGTAGGAGCCGGCCTCGGACCGGAAGCAGGGGGTCGCGGCGGCGTATTTGACGGGGAGCTGGGCCGCCTCAAGGATCTCTTCGCGGTGATGGTTCACCAGCACGACCTCGGCTGTGGGGATCAGGTAGTACGGGTCCTCACCGGCGGTCTTGTAGGCGTCGGCCTCGAGGTTGGGCAGCTGGCCAGTGCCGATCATGGCGTCGCGCTTGACCAGCAACGGAGGGGAAATCTCAGTGTAGCCGGCCCGGCGATGCATGTCCAGCATGAACTCGATCAGGGCGCGCTCGAGGCGGGCGCCGGCGGCGATGAGCACCGAGAAGCGGGAGCCCGACATCCGCTGGGCGCGCTCGAAGTCGAGGATGCCCAGGCGGGCGCCGATTTCCCAGTGCGGGGCGACGGGGAACCCGAACGTCCTGGGAGTTCCCCACGAACGCATGTGCAGGTTGTGCGTCTCGTCTCCGATCGGGACGTCCATCTTGGGCAGGTTGGGAATGAACAGCAGCAGGGAGTCGCGCTTCTCCTCGAGCTCATTGAGGGTCTTCTGCTTTTCCTTGATGCCGTCGCTGAGCTCCTTGAGCTCCTGACGAAGCAGGGCCTGCTCGTCGCCCTTGAGGACCTTCATCTGCTGGCTGCGCTCGCCCTGGCGAAACTTCGCAGCGTCGATCTCCTGCTTGAGTTGTTTCCAGGCCACATGCGTGGCTTCGAGTTCATCGAGCCGGGCGGAGGCGCCGGCGCTGCGGGCTCCAAGGCGTTCGTGCAGCAGGTCGAGGTTTTCGGTGAGCAGGCGGGGATCGATCATGGGGCAGCACTCCTGGTTGCCCCCTTTGTATCCAAAAGCGGTCGCCCTGTCCAACCATAACCCATGGGCTGACCGGGTGGGGATGACGCATTTTTGCGGAATCAGGAGAAGTGAAGTACCGTCGGCACTGTGAAGGAGGCTCTCAACCGAGATTCTCATGGTTCCAAACAGGCATTTTATATTTATTTTTCTATCCGTTTTTGCATGGATGTCTTGTCACACCTCCGATCCCAAGGACACGAGGTATGCCCAGAAACAGTACTATCTGGGAAATGACTACTTTGAAAAGTATATGGAATCATTGCAGAAAATCGAAAGCCTGCAGATCGAGAACACCCGCACGGAGGTGGAGATCGCCACGACCCTGCAGCAGCATCCCGACGAGCAGGCGTTGATGGACGTGCGCATCAAGAAGCAGCGCATCCAGAAGAACCAGGACACGATCCGCGAGGAGACGGAGATGTCCGGGCGCTACATCAATGCCGCGCTGGAGGAACTGAAGAAGTCGCTGGTGGCCGATCCTGCCTATTCCGGCACCCACTTTCTGCTCGGCCTGATCTACCTGAAGAAGGCGACCTCGGAGCTGGACATCTCCACACGGATGCAGTGCATGACCGGTGAAAGCCTGGCCGAACACCGCGATTCGGCCAACTCGCTGCTCACACAGGCCCGCCGCCACTTCGTCAAGGCGGCCACCGACCGGCAGATGGCGTCGAAGTGCCACAACAACATCGCCGCGATCGACATCCACTTCGGGAACCATGAGGACGCGATCAGCGCGGCGAAGATGGCGTTGACCGATCTGGTGTACCAGGAGGGGCACGTGGCACGCTCGAACATGGGTTGGGCGTACTTCCACCTGAAAAAGTACGAGAATGCGCTGTCACAGTTGATGCAGGCGCTCCTGATGGAGGGCAAGTACTGTGTGGCGCGGTATCGGCTGGGTCGCGTGTACATGGAGCAGGACCGCACGGAGGAGGCCATCGCCGAATTCGAGAAGACGCTGCGCCAGGGACACCCGTGCAACAGCATCCAGGAAGTGTACCTGTATCTGGGCCTCAGTTACATCAAGGTCAACCGTGCGCAGGACGCGCTGTCGCAGTTCGAGACATGCATGCAAGTGGCAGCCGGCTCCTGCGTCGCCGCGGAGTGCCGTCATTACTTAAATCTGCTTCAGGAAGAAAAGACCGAGACCGCGTTTCAGATCAACTGAACGCGCCCCTTCTGCTCCCACCACGAAACCCAGCGGCGGACGCCGGACTCGCGAAATTCCATGGAGGCCTCAGGATCGTAGTCCATGGTCTCGCCCACGATGCGCACCAACTCATCGATGGCGTCCCGGCGCAGCTCCTCATCGTTCTGTCGCAGGCCTTCGATGAGCCAGAGCACGCGGTGCCGCTGGGAGTTCAGCGCCCACCAGGACTGCCAGCGCTCGAGTTGACTGCCGAAGTCCCGCAGGGTGATCAGGCGCAGCGCGTGGATCATGTGGTCGGCGATCTCCGTGGATGCGCTAGGCAGAAGTTGAATAATAGCCTCAATGGAATGCTTGTCGCGCATGCGACCCAGCGCGTCCACCGTGTTCTTTTGCATGGTCGGATCCGGATGTCCCAGGAAGCCGCGCAGGTTGGAGGTGATCTCGGCGTACTCACGGTGGCCCTCGTAACTGAGTATGACCCGGGCGGCGACATCACGAACCGACGGCTCGGGATCAAAGAGTTTCTCGGCGATCCGGAACAGGATGTCCGGGAACCGGATCTCCAGGAACAGGTACGTTGCGTACATGCGGATCTGCGGATTTTCAGAGTCGATCAGGTCGATCAGGACCGGTACCACCGGCAGGCCCCAGTCAACCATGAACTGCATCAGAGGCCCGTGCTGACTCGGCGGCGGCATCCGGGACATGTCGGAGGTCTCACGATAGGTGAGGATCCCGGGGAAATAGAAGTGCAGGACCTCGAGCGTTCGATCCCCCAGGTTTTTCAGGGCCTGCGCAGAACGCAAATCGAGACTGTCCTGTTGGATGGAGAGATGCTCGAGTTGGTCGATCAGCGCGATGATCTCCTCGACAAAACTGTTCTGCTGTTCCAGGTGCGTGGGAATGGGCACGGTGATGGCCGTATAGGGCGTCACTTCCCGTGTGGGAACCACCTCGGGCACCGGTGAGAACACCTCGGGCACCGGTGACAACTCGGGCACGGGTGACAACTCGAGCTCGGCTCTCGCCTTGCGCGATTTTTTCCTCTGCTTGATCAGCCGCATCAACCCCTGGCTGAGCAGTCCGGACGCGGCGACCAGCTCACCCATGGCCGTCGGGGACTGGGCCAGTTGATGGGTGCCGAGCACCAGACCGACCGTACGGGATCCCACCATCAGTGGAATGGCCATGATGTGTACCGGCGGACTCAGGCTGAGGTGGTCGAGCAGGAACTGGTTGCCTTCCGAGGGCGTGTAGATGCCGAAGGTGGTGATGTTCTGTGCGGCCTTCTGCAGCACGGAGTCGAAGTCCAGGCTGATCAGGTAATTGCGCACCTTGTGCTGGTCGACCTGGCCGCGGTAGATCGCGAAGTGACCTGTGGCGGCGTCTCCCTCCACGGTGAACAGGAACAGGTACTGCGCGTAATTGGCACAGTACCGGAGAAAGGCGATCAGGACGTCGTCGCGGCTGGTGGCGGCCACGATCAGGTCCGTGAATTCATTCAGGCTGATGGGCGAACCGTCGAAGGAGACCAGCTTGTCACGCGAGCCCATCGCGGAGGCCGGCTTGGGTGTCGGTTTGGGCGCAGGCTTGAATGCCGGCTTGGGCGCCGGGGCTTCCACGACGGGCGCCGGGGCTTCCACGACGGGCGCCGGGGCTTCATAACTGATGGCAGCGGTCTGCGTCGTGTCCGACGGCAGGCGCTCGCCGCGCATCGGGATGGAGGCGTCCGAAGAGCCCATCGGCTCGGTCATCGCGTCTTCGATGCGCGGGATTTGAGGAGTCCCCGGGGCTTCGTCTTCGGCGCTGGCTACGGGCTCTCCGGTGACCTGTCGTACGGTTCCGGAATCGTTAAACTCAGGATCGTCGTTCTCATAGCGGGGAAGGCCCTCGGGCAGCGGACCGATGGGGCCCGACTCCGAAAACGGGGAGTGGTGCTTCTTGTGCTCAGGGAACGTGAAGCCCGGGCGCGTGACGGCATCATGGAGACCGTCCTCGCCCTCCGAGTCCTCGTTGCTGTCGTACTCAGCTGGTGCCTTCTTTTCGACGGCGGGTTGCACGGCCCGTTCCAGCTCTCCGGTGGTGCGCTCACGGGAGATGGTGGGCACCAGAATGTTGGGGGAGACCTGACGCTCCACGTAATTGAACTCGGGCACCGGAGTGATGTCGTGATCGGAGGTCGTCGGGGTCTCAACAGCAGCGGACCCCGCGGGAACGATGGACTCTGGCGTAGCGGCGGCCGGGGCGATCGGATCCTGGGAGATCCACGGCTTGACGAAGGCCTCCGGGTAGGCGACCGGGGGTCCGAGGCGGCCAAGGATCCGGTTCTGCCGTTCCTCGAGCTCGAAACCGTAGATCTTCGAGGCGAAGGCGAGCAGGCGTGGCTCGGGAACCACGCGGGCAATCAGGGATACGCCCAGCATGAAGCCGATCTCTTCGATTTTGTTCTTGTCGAACTCAGCATTGACGAGCACTCCCACCTGCTCACCAACCCGGGTCACCGGGATCACCTGGTAACGCAGCGCCAGTTTCTGGGGGAAGATCGCCACCAGCGCCCGTGAGTCCTCAAGGGTGAAATCGCCCAACTGGATCGAGGGAAGATCGGAGGCCTCGACGAGCACACGGATCAGATCCTTCTCGCGGATCAAGCCGAGCTCGAGCAGCGCCGAATCCAGGGTTCCACCGTTGATGACCTGGTTCTGGAACGCCTGATCCAGTTTACGGATGGGAATCAGTCCCAGTTTCACCAGAATGGAAGAAAGTTTGCTGGCCATAGAGTTTCCGGAATCACCAACACAGGGTCCAATACGGTTACGCCCGCGGGCGGTTCCGGAAGTATCACTTTCTTTGGAGAGAATTTCAATATGAAACCAGTGAAAAAAGCGGGTGCGGGAAAAGGCCCCTGAAAATCAGCCGGTCACGTCCAGGTGGGGGACTTCGGAAGCCGAAGGCGGCTGTTGATTTTCGCGCTCTTTCTGGCTGGCGAAGTAGGAGATGGCGAGGCTGGCCAGCACCACCAGGATGAACAGGACCAGGGCCGTGGACACGCGGCTCTGCTTGTCCTCGTCCTTGTCATTGGCCTCGCGGGCGTTGTTCGGAACGTCGAGCAGGCTCAGGGCGGCCATCGACGGCACCGGACTGGAAGCGGGCAGCATGGAGACCAGTTCGTCATAGGGGAGCTGGAGTTCGCCGCACAACAACTTCACGAAGCCGCGGGAGTAGACCAGGGCGGGAAGGTCCTCGAACCGGTCCTCTTCCAAGGCTGCGATCGCCTCCATGGGGACGCGCGTCTTTTCGTGCAGTTGCGCGGCGGTCATCTGGACGGACGACCGCGCTTCCCGGAGGCGGGAACCAAGAGAACCCAGGGAGGGCTCGGTGGTCACGCTCGGGTTTTTCGGATTACGTTTTTTGCTCATTCAGAAATACCTCACATTCGCACAGGCGAAAGGACTTCGAGAGAATAGTGCTTTTACGCGGCTCGTCAAGCGTCATTTGCAGGACGTTCCGTAAATATCATAAAAAGGAAACCAC
This sequence comes from Deltaproteobacteria bacterium HGW-Deltaproteobacteria-22, assembly GCA_002841825.1. Classification (GTDB taxonomy): domain Bacteria; phylum Myxococcota_A; class Polyangia; order HGW-17; family HGW-17; genus HGW-17. The sequence goes on from PHAZ01000001.1 coordinate 30,338, forward strand.
CCAAGGCATTCCCGTATTTCAACTGGCCGGAAATAGGCATATAATGCCGCCGGTTTCCCGTCTGTTTCACTTTTGCCCACGCAGGAGATTGAACCGGCCGGGCGAGGAGGCGCCCATGCAGAATCCCAAACTTCAGGTGCTGGCCAACACCGTCAATAAATTGCTACATCGCGATGCCTATGGACCATTAAGAAAAATATTATCCAAGCGCCACCCGGCCGAGCTCGCCTATTTTTTCAGGGATTTCACGCCCGTGGATCGCAAACGGCTCTTCGAGAACTGCGGAGACGACCAGGTGAAGGCCGCGGTGCTTGGGGAGATCGATCTGCCGGTGGCCGTCGAGTTGATCTCCAACCAGGATCCCGCCGACGCGGTGCATATCCTCAACAACATGGACTCCGACGATCTCGCCGACCTCCTCGAGGAGCTCGACGAGGATCTCAAGGAGAAGCTGCTCAAACTGTTCAAGGACGAGGATCAGGAGGCCGTCGAGGAGTTGATGGCCTATGACGCATCCACCGCCGGCGGCATCATGAACCCGTCGTTTCTGGCGCTGCCGCAGACGGCGACCGCCGGGGAGGCCGTCGATTTCCTTCAGAACTCGTCGGAGGACTACGCGATCACCTTTTACATATATGTGATCAATTCGGCGGAGAAGCTCTCCGGCGTGGTGTCCCTGCGCCAGCTCGTCACCTGCAAGCCCTCCACCACGCTGCGCGAACTGATGACGCCGGAGGTCATCTCGGTGCCCGTGAGCATGGACCAGGAGGAGGTGGCCGAGATCGTGCAGCGCTACGGTTTCCTGGCGGTGCCGGTCGTCGATGACACCAACCGGATGGTGGGTGTAGTCACCGTCGACGACGTCATCGAGGTCATCCGCGAGGAGGCCACCGAGGACATCTTCAAGATGTCCGGTGCCGGTCAGGACATCGAGTATTTCCAGGATTCGTTCTCCGAGCGTTTCCGGCCGCGCTTCACGAGCATCTTCTTCCCGCTGCTGACGGGCGTGACCTCCTCCCTGATCCTGGCGTTCCGCCGGCCGTTCTTCACCGACGCGTCCGGCCGCAACATCTTCTTCCTGCTGATGATCCCGATCCTGCTGGTGCTCTCCTCGGCCATCGCGAACCAGTCGGGCAGCCTGATGGTCCGGGGCATCGCGCTGGGTCGCGTGAAGTGGGCCCACTTCATCGAGGTGTTCCGGCGCGAGACCGCGATGAGCCTGATGCTGGGCCTGCTCTTCGGCCTGTTCGCGTTCGGCTTCGCCATGATCCCCATCTTCACGCGCAACGGCTCGGCCAGTCTTCAGGTCGTGTTTCCGATGTTCGTGGGGCTGACGGTGTTCTTCAGCATGCTGTTCGCCGGCGTGGTCGGCGCCTGCCTGCCCCTGGTGTTCAAACGCATGAACCTCGATCCCGCCTCCGCCGCCGGCTCGATCCTGTCGGGTCTGGTCGAGGTGTTCACCATTCTCCTGTACGTTTTCCTGATCTCCTGGGCTTAGATCCCATGACCGCCAACGATCTCGCGGTGACTGCCTTCGTGGTGCGCAGGGTGACCACGGGCGAGAGTGACCTCGTGCTGTCTCTGCTGACCCGCGAACGGGGCAAGATCGATGTGTACGCCCGGGCCGGACGCAGGAGCCGGCGGCGCTTCCAGGCCGGGCTGTCCCCCTGCCTGCTCTTCCAGGGCATGATCGCCCCGTCGCGCCGGGGTTCATCCCGCCCCGGGTCCCTGTGGTCCCTCGAGGAGATGATCGTCGCCCGGCCCGCGGCGCTGCTGACCTCCCGGCCCTCGCGCATGGTCGTGGGACAGTACGCCACCGAGCTGGTCCGTGAGTTCTGCCCGCCGGAGGTGCCCGAGCCGGAGTTGTTTCAACATCTTGACGACTTCCTTGTACGCCTGGACCAGCCCAGGAGTCCGACCTGGCGGGACTGGTTCGCCCTGGAGTGGAGCGTGCTGACCGCCGCCGGCGTGGCCCCCGAGCTGCGGGCTTGTGTCCTCTGCCGTCGCCCTGCGCCGGGCCGGCGCCCCGGGTCCGGGGGACCTTCCGATGGGTCGGGGGGACCGTCCGGTGCGTCCGGCGAGCCTTCCGGTGGGTCGGGGGGACGATCTGCTGCCGGGCCATCCTGGGGCTTCTCGGAGGCCGCCGGCGGCCTCGTGTGTCCCTCGTGCGGCAGAAGCCCCGCGATGCCGGTCTGGAATCCCGCCTGGAACGACATCCTGGATGGCACGGGATCCGGCCCCGATCCAGAAGATGCGCCGGCGCTGCTGGCGTTGCTGGAACCCTGGATTTTTCAGGTGTTGAACCGGAAACTGCACGCCCGCGGCCTGTGCCGGAGCATCTTCTCGTCACCTACGGAATGGTGATGACCTCGTCGACCTTCTTGACCCAGCGGAAGTTGTCGATGACGACCGCGGAGTCGAGGATGCCGTCCCCCTCGTCGTGGATCGAGAAGATGATCTCGATCAGGGAGCCCGGCTCCACCGGGGCACGGGTGGTCAGCCACGGCGTGGAAGAGGCGTCGGAACCCTGGTAGCCGGTGCCGGTCAGGTCCTGCGCGCCAGGCGAGAAGAAGTCGTTGTTGACCGTGATGGCCTTGTTGTTGGTGTCGAACGAGATGTTGTTGCGGGGGCCGTTGGCGGTTTCGTCCTTCATCATCGCATAGAACGTGTCGTTGAACTCCGAGTCGACCCACTCGGGATACTCCGAGGACAGGAAGAGGAAGTCGAAGGCGAGCCCCTCGGCGTTGGCCGGCACCCGCAGCCGCAGGACCATCTGCGTCATGTCATGGCACTCGGACTCCTGGTCGTCGCTCTCGGCGTTGGCGATCATGGTCACCGGGTCCACACAGGTCTCGTTCAGGTCCGAGGCCGTTTCGTCGTCCTGCGGAGAGGGATTGAACTCGGCGCCAGTGAACAGCGCGATCATCTGGCAGCCCACAGGCAGCACCGGATCGTCGGGGTCGACCTGGCGCGGGGCGATGGGCCGAAGCGCGCCCCAGCCGTTGGCGCCGGGCGTGGTGCCCTGGGGATCGTAACTGATGATGGCGGCTGACTGGGCGCCGATGATCTGCAGCGCCGAGGCATGCCAGGCGGTGTTGCACAGGCCCAGGGCGTCGCCGAAGGACGCGTTGGGGCCGATGTTGGTCAACTGGAGCGTGGTCTCGTCGCGGGCGCAGTCGCACAGATGCTCGGCCTCGTCGACCACGCCGTTGCAGTTGTTGTCCAGGCCGTCGCCCATCATCTCAATGTTGGTGGGGGAGATGCGCTCGTCGTAGTCGTTGCAGTCGCCATCGCAGACGGTGACGCCGTCATGGTCCATGTCGGGTTCCTCGATGTCGCGGTGGCCATCACAGTTGTTGTCTATGCCGTCGCCGCAGATCTCGTGGGCGCCCGGATGGACGTCGGGGTTGTTGTCGTCGCAGTCGCCACCGGCGGGGGTGACGCCGTCGCCGTCATGATCGTCGGGCAGCGTCGTGTTGTTGGTGTTGTTGGTCTGGGAATTGAAGCCGTTGTTCTGGTTGGAGCTGCTGCCGGGGTTGCAGGCGACCAGTCCGGATACGAGTACCAGCAGGGAAATGACGCAGGACAGTTTCATGGAACGACCTCCCTTTTGGGCATTTTTTACCACGATTAACAGGTTTGACAAACGGTAGTTTCAGATTTGTGGCCGGGTTTGCGGGAATGCCGTATACTGCCGGCTCTGGAGGTGTGTGTGAAAGATCACCCGAATCACCGATTTTCATCGCTGCTGCCTTCGTTCAAGCGCCGGATCCGGGCCCGGCGGGCCCGTCCCCTGCCCCTGGGGGTCTCGGTGCGGCATGGCGGCGTGCGATTTTCCATCTTCTCCCAGTATGCGAACAACCTGCGGCTGGTGCTGTTCGCCGACGACCAGGCTGCGACGCCCGAGCGCGCCTTCGACCTGGACCCGGAGTTTCATCGCTTCGGCGACATCTGGTCGATCTTCATCGAGGGGATCGGCGCCGGTCAGATCTACGCCTGGCAGGCCTTCGGTCCGTTCGATCCGGAGAAGGGCCACCGCTTTAATGATAATAAATTTCTTATTGATCCCTACACCCGCGCCATCGTGGGCGACTACGACTGGAACGTCAAGGGGTTCCGGCATGACTGTCCCCACGACGCGCCGCGCTCGCTGGTGCTCGATGACACCTACCCCTGGAAGGACAATCGCTTCCTGCGGATTCCCTGGGAGGACACGGTCATCTATGAAGCGCACCTGTCCGGCTTCACCAAGGACGAGTCCTCGGGCGTCCCCTTCCGGGGGACCTTCGACGGCTTCATCGAGAAGCTGCCCTACCTGCGGGACCTGGGCATCACCGCCGTCGAGGTGCTGCCCATCCAGGCCTTTCCGGCCCACGAGAACGTGAACATCAACCCCGTCACGGGCGCACGCCTGACGAACTACTGGGGGTACTCCACCCTGGCGTTTCTCGCGCCCCACCCGCCGTACGGCACCGGCCGCAGCCCCGGCTGCGAGGTCGAGGAGTGCAAGCGCTTCGTCGACGCCTGCCACCGGCACGGTCTCGAGGTCATCCTGGACATCGTGTTCAACCACACGGCCGAGGGGGACGAGACCGGCCCCACCCTCTCGTTCAAGGGGCTGGACAACCGGGTCTACTATCAACTCGACCAGGATTTATCGAAGTATAAAAATTTCAGCGGCTGCGGCAACACCTTCAACTGCAACCACCCGTACGTGCGTGACTTCATCCTCGACGTGCTCCGCTACTGGGTCGTGGAGATGCGGGTCGACGGCTTCCGTTTCGACCTGGCGAGCATCCTCGGACGGGACACCGACGGCACGCTCATGGACCGCCCGCCCCTGGTGGAGCGCATCGCCGAGGACCCGATCCTGCGCGGCGTGAAGTTGATCGCCGAGGCCTGGGACGCCGGCGGTGCGTACCAGGTGGGAAGCTTTCCAGGCACCTCCTGGTCGGAGTGGAACGGCCGCTTCCGCGACGACGTGCGCCAGTTCTGGCTGACCCCGGAGGGCACCGCCTCCGCCCTCGCCACGCGACTGGCCGGCAGCGAGGACCTGTACGGCCCGCGCGGTCCGCGCCACGGCGTCAACTTCATCACGGCCCACGACGGATTCACCCTGCGGGATCTGGTCTCCTACGAGCGCAAGAACAACGACGCCAACGGGGAGCTCAACCGCGACGGCGAGAACCACAACAACTCGTGCAACCACGGCGTCGAGGGCGTCACCGTCTATGCGCCGATCCGCAACCTGCGCCTGATCCAGATGAAGAACCTGCTGACGACGCTGTTCTGCTCCCAGGGCGTCCCGATGGTGTCCATGGGCGACGAGATCGGCAAGACCCAGCACGGCAACAACAATGCCTACTGCCAGGACAACCCTATGAACTGGTTCCACTGGGACATGCTGACCGAGGTGTCCGAGGAAGGCGGGGATCACCACCATCCCCGGGATCACGCCGAGGCGCTGTACCTGCACGAGTTCACGAAGCTGCTGGTGCGCCTGCGGCGCGAGTGCCCTGCCCTGCGCCGCCGGACGTTCCTCACCGGGAAGCCTGCGCCCGTCGAGCCCGACGTGATCTGGCACGGACCGTCATCCAGCGATGACATGGAGTGGGAGTCGCCGCTGCGCATCCTGGGCATGCGGCTGGGGCCGGTCGAAGGTACCGGGAAATTCCGAGGGCGCATGGAGTTCCTGTTCTGCGCCGAGCCGATCCAGGTGGAGTTCTTCCTGTCGCCCGGGGTTGGGTGGGGCCTGGTGCTCGACACCTCGGACCTGTTCACCCGTCCGTCCATCGCCCTCGACGGCCCCCTGGTCCCGGTGAAGTCACGCGTGGTGCTCAACGGTCCGTGCGTGGTGATTCTTTCGGAACTCCCAGGGTGAACGACTGCAGGAAGCACTTCTGGTTCTTGAATTTTTCTTCGTAGACGGTGACGATCAACTGCGAACCCTCCGATGAGGCCACGGGCATGGCCACGGAGAAATTCTCCGGCGGCGTGTAGAGCCTGAGGCTGTGGCGGTCGCGCAGGTGCAGGGCGACGAGGCTGAGGTTCTTCTCCACGACGGTGCCATCGGGGATGGGCTGTCCCACCTCGTGCCACGGACCGGCCGCCGGCAGGAGCATCCACTGGCCGTCGGCGGTGAACACGGGCGGTCCGCCCAGGCGCTGGGCGCAGCGCACCCAGGTCACCTGTCCGTCGGTGGGCCGGATCAGGTACAGGCAGCGGTGGGAGGGGTCCGGGATCCAGAAGCCTTCGGCCGACGCGCGCACCCAGGAGGCGGGATGGAACGAGGCCTCCCGCGGTTCGATCTCGCTGATGTCCTTGGCGCCGCCCACGACCTCGGGCGTCCGGGTGACGAGCTTCTGCCAGAGAACCTTTCCCGAGTCCGCGTCCACGGCCGCCCAGGAGCCCTTGCCCGGCGGGCTCTCGTTCTTGGTGAAGACCAGCCAGTCGCGATCCGCAGGATGAACCGAAAGCATCGGATATTCCTTGACTTTTTTCACCTCGTTGTTTTCGAGGAGATAGTTGCCGTCGGGCATGTTGAAATAGATCCGGGAGGCGGTGGCCGCCCGCACCGAGGGCATGGACTTCAGATCCTTGGCGCCCGGTCCGACGGGCTTTCCGTCGGTCAGCGACAGGGCCGACAGGGCGTACGCCTCCGCGAGGACGACGGTCTCCGAGGTCACCTGGCGGATCTCCCGATCCTTGAGGGGCGCGGTCCAGGCGATGCCGCTCCGGGCCTTCACGAGCACGAGTTGGTCGGCGCGCTCGAGCAGCGCCGAGCCGTCGGTGCGGACCTTCAGCAGCGACACCGGTCCCTTGCCCGGCAGCGTGAAACTGTTGGTGGAGGTGCCCCGCGCGATGTCGAGGGTCTGGAACAGGCCGTCGACGGCGCTGTACAGTTCGCCGCCGTGCACCCAGACGGGCAGGTTCAACTCGCGCTCACCGGTGCCGATGCGCGCCGGAACGCGGCTCTCCTGGGGTTTGCCCAGCTGCACCTGCAGGACCTTCTCGGGCTCGGCCGGGGAGAACGAGTGCAGGTACAGGCGTTCCAGGTGCGGGCGGTCCGGCCACAGGGTGCGCAGGACCAGCGCGAACCGGTCGGGACGGGCCAGGGCGAACTGGACCAGCTCGACGGACGCGGTCTTGATCGTGATCGGGCCGGTCCAGACGACGGTGTTCTCGCGCATGTTCATGACGGTGAACTTGTCGTCGGTGGTGGCCGCGGCCACGAAGTCACCCTGGGCGGTGATGAACCTCGGCGTGACGGCCATGTCCTGGTCGAGGGTCTTCTTGCCGGTGGCCAGGTCGATGGAGAACACGTTCTTCCCGTTGCGGCACACATGGAACGTCTCCGTGCGCGTGCACGGCACGATGGGCAGCTCCACGTGCCAGGCGGTCTCGCCGGTGGTGGTGTCCACACCCGACAGGGTCACCATGTTCAGCCCCTCGGTGCTGAGGAACGTGGCGATGCTGCCCGTCAGGCTCACCGGCATCTGCGCCTGCAGGGTGCCCGGCAGCGCCACGGGCTCGCCCTCGCGGATTCCCTGCACGACCGCGCGGGGCAGAAAGGGCGGCATCAGGGTGGACACGAGCACGGTGTTTCCGGACAGGGGCAGGTCCACGGACCAGTCCTTCCGGTCCAGCGGATCGGCGTATTGCCACAGTTCCTTCTGCTGGGAGCACGACACGGTCCGCAGCGCGCCGTCCTGGGTGCGGAAGGCCACCCGGTCCGGGCCCAGCGCGGTGGCCGGGAAGTTGGGAGACACGAGCACGTCGATCTCTTCGAACAGCGGCTTGAGGCCGGCGATGTCGATGTTCTTCTTCTCCGCCGGATTCCACAGGTACGGCTCCGCCGCGCCCACGAAGAGGTTTTGGCCGCAGGGGGCGAAATGGAACACGTTCCCCAGCGATCGGTCCGAGGCGCCGTCGGCCACGGCCATGTGATAGATGGACTTGTAGCGCGTCTCGTAGAAGAGGGTCTTGGTGTCCAGGGCTGCCGTGCGCAGGCTCCACGGGACGTTCTCCCCATAGACCTTCATGGTGCGGCGTTTCTTCCAGCGGACCGTGCCGTCGGAGGTGGCCACCATCAACTGGTCCACGGGCCGGTACTGGGTATGGTTGCCCGAAAAGGAGACGACGTGGGCCCAGTCCGCGCCGACAGACGAGACCAGGGAGAACTGCTCCATGTCCAGCTTCCAGCCGGCGGTGGCGGCCAGTTGGGCCGGCGGCGGCGGGGCCGGCGGTCCGGCGGGTGCTTTGGAGTCGGAGGAACCGGACTTGCATCCGGCCAAAAGGGACGGCAACAACAGCGAAATGAGTAGAATATGCTTGCACATGACCTCCGCTCTAACACAGGCAACGCCAAAAATCATCCCCGGGAAATTTCGTTTTCATATAGATAACTCAAGTCCATCGTTGACGGAAGATGGGGTTTCGGTACAATGCTGGCCATGTTTCGATGGCAAAACCTCCTCCTGCTGGTTCTCGTCTGCATCCCCGTATCGCTGGCCATGGCCCGCCGTCGTCCGCCGGTGAAGAAGATTCCCACCTTTTCGATCACCGGGACCGTGGAGGCCACCGAGGCGCCTCCGGCCACCGAGGCCGAAAAGCGCGTCGCCTTCCTGCGGCAGCTCAAGGAGAAGGCTTATCACCGTTATCGTGATCCCCTGGTGATCCTGCCGCCCAAACTGTTCCTGTCGAACCGGCTGGCCGTCGTGGCGTGGAACACCGCGCCTCCCCCGCCCAACCCCATCGCCACGAGCACGGCCATCGACGCCCTGGTCATCCGCGGCGGCGCGTTCATCCCCCAGTTGTGGGTCCTGAACTTCGAGGCGGACTTCCATGCGGTCAACCGGGGCAACAAGGACGTGAAGCTCTTCTCCCCGGGCCGCGTCATCAACGGCACCGCCGTCGGTCCCGAGACCCTCGCACCGGACAGCGACCGCGTCATCGCCATCAACCCCCGCAGCGAGGAGACGCAGGACAAGAACGTGAAGTTCTGGTCCTATCCGCTGCGCCTGGTGGGTTCCCCGTCGGCCATCGGGCGCGTCCTGTTCGTCCGCTCGCACCACTTCACGCTGGTCAACGACGACGGCACGTTCTCGATCCCTCCCCTGCCCGCCGGGAAGTACCAGATCTCCTTCATGGACCGCAACCGTGAGCTGCTCACCCAGGAAGTCGTGATCCCTGAAAAAGGCAAGGGCGAACTGAAACCGCTGGAAGTGAAGATCACCCTTCCCTTCTCCACGGAAGAATTCTAGAGGCACATCCATGTTTTTTTCCAAGATCTGGCTGGTTCTGGTCACATTCGCCGGTGTTCTGGCCCTGGGCGCCCTGCTCGTCGCCACCCGCCCGGCGGAGTATTTCCTGAAGCAGAATTTCCGCGCCGACGGCATGCTGCTGGACATGGCACAGGTGTCGTTCGACGCCGAACTGTCGCGCGAGTCGCGTCAGATGCTGGACCGGCTGGGCAGCATCCGGCTGGACAAGCGCATCGTCGAGGCGGCCGAGACCCAGAAGGACACGGAAAAACTCACTCCGGTCCTGCAGGACTTCGCCAAGCGCCTCAATGTGATGGAGGTGATCGTCACGGATCCGGCCGGCGCCGTGCTGGCCAACTCCGCCAAGGGTCGCGCCACGGTCGCCAACTTCACGCCGTTCAAGGAAGCCGTCCAGGGCTACCACAGCGACAACACCATGGTCCTGGACAACCACCTGCTGCAGGTGTTCGCGGTGCCCATCCTGTCCAAGGACTACAAGCGGGTGGCCGGAGCGCTGGTGGTCCTGCGCAAGTTCGACACGGAGTTCCTCGCCGGCATCCAGGACGCCCTCGGTCACGGCAAGACCAAGGACTTCGATGTTGAAGTTGCAATATTTATGAACAATAAACTCGTGTACACCACCCACAAACATGACGTGTGGGGGCAGGTGCCAGCTTACTACGAGAAGGTCGCCGCCGACATCCGCAACCCCGAGAAGGGTTTTGCCCCGTCCACCACGCTGGTGGACAAGAAGCAGGAATACCAGGTGATCCTGGGCCAACTGCGCGGCGAGGTCACCAATCCGCTGGTCGAGGGCGACCCGAATCCGGCGCCGGCGGCCGCGGACAAGGACAAGAAGGACGACGCCAAGAAGGACGACGCCAAGAAGGACGGCGCCAAGAAGGACAGCGCCAAGAAGGCGGGCTCGGGCGTCACCGACGACACCGGCGTCTACTATGCGCTGGCCTGGAAGCTGCCGCCGCCCCTGGGCAGTTTCGCGTTCATGGACAAGCACATCCCGCAGAGCGAACTGATGAAGGGCTTCCCATGGACGATGCTCGTGCTCGCGGGCGTGGGCATCTTCATCCTGGGCATGCTCATCGTCATCTTCGAGGGCGACATGCCCCTGCGCCGCCTGATCAAGCACACCAAGGAGGTCGCCTCGGGCGACATGCTGCTGATCAACGACCAGGCGTTCCACGGCCGGTTTTCCTCCCTGGCCCGCGCGATCAACGAGGCCCTGGAGAAGACCGCCGAGCGACAGGGCGGCCCCTCACTGCACGACAAGTCCATCGGTGACATCCTCGGCGGACCGGCCCCCTCGGGTGGCGGTGCCGGGCTCTCGCTCAAGGACGGCGGTCCGCCGCCCCCGCCGGTGACCGGCAAGCCTCTGACCTACCCCAAGGTCAAGAATGTCGACCTGCCGGGCCAGAAGGTGCCCGCGGTGCTGCCGGACAAGCCGATCATGTCGTCAGCGCCCCCCCTGCCCTCGTCGGCTCCCCCGCCGCTGCCGGGCCGCCCCTCCAATCCAGCCATTCCGACGGTGTCCGGATCCGAATCCGCTCCGGCCTCCACCTCTTTGGCCGCGGACAAGCCGGCCGATGCCGGGGACAAGAAGAGCTCCGGCAACATCATCCTTCCCCCGGGACCTTCGGATGATCCGACCGAATATTACAATTATATTTTAACCAAATTCAAAGAAATGAAGATGCAACTCGAGGGCTCCCTGGAAGGCTTCACCGACGAGGAGTTCGTCAAGAAGCTCGCCCAGTCCACCGCCGACGTCCGCGCCAAGATGAAGTGCGAGCGCGTCATCCTCACCGTCTACGAGCGCGAAAAGAAAGCCGGCCTCAAGGCCGCCCCCTACCGCGGCCAGTAGAACACTGAGCAGGAATCCGTTGAAAAACCTCAGTTTTTCTCGCCTGTTGAAATAGCATTTCCTTAACTTGGGCGCAAGCCTTAATCGTTCCGGCTGATTTTTTCTCAGCGGATTCCATTGGCAGTAGTCTGATTCTGAAGGATGTTTACGCCGGCGCGGAGGTTGTCGGGGGATAGATGCGCGTAGCGGCCGGTCACCTCCAGGGAACTATGGCCCAACAATGTGGAGACGACGGGTAATGGTACACCAGCCTGGACCATGCACGAGGCATGCGAGTGTCGGAGCATATGTGGGGAGATGGGCCTCAACCCGGCTGATCTGCAGGATTTCTTCAGATGGAAGCCGGCGTTGCGTGGACGTTCATAGCCTTGTTTTTTGTCCGAAATAATCACCAGGCGCCGGCTGAGGGATGCCTGTGGCAATGGCGTAATATTCTTCTCTCCGGGAAAGCGTAAGAAAAAAATATTCTTCAACGCGCTGACCGCTTCGCTGTTCAGGGGGAGCACACGGGTGCGGCCATTCTTTGGTGTCATCACTTGTGGTCCGCGATCCGTGAAATACACGGTCCGCTGAACTCGAATGGACTCGAATTTTGCCCGGAGATCGAGGTCGTTCCATTCAAGCGCACACATCTCCCCAATTCGAAGGCCAGTATGGAAGAGGAACCGAAATACGCAGCTCCAGATGGGTGATGCATGTTTGCAAAGAGACTCCAATTCCTCCACCGTGAGGAAATCCGTCTTGATATTCACGATCTCCTTGATCGACTCCAGGGTCAAGGAAAGAGGAGGCAATCCGGATTTATCGGCGACCTTCAGGCAGGTTTTCAGAACGCGGATGTGCCGAGGCGTGGATATCTTTCTGGCGGCTTCCATGAGTTGATCGCAATGCGATTGCGAGAAATTCACCCAGGCCAGTTCGCCGATGACCGGAAAGACATGCTTGCGCAGACTGCACTCGTGGATGTAGCGGGTGGAGGGTTTCAGATGTCCGGTGAGCTCCAGCCAGTCCAGAATTGCACGTAGACCGCTCTCCACGGTGTGAATGGTTTTCGGCCCGCGCTTATGCCCGGGCACCACCTTCTTGATACCGTTCTGGATCATCGAGAGTTCCTTCTCTCCCCACGAGATGGCCGCCCCTCGACTATCGAAACCACGCTTCTTCAGGCGGCGCGGGATGCCTTCATGATCCTTGAAGCAGTGGTCCACACGGAACAGTACCCGGCCACGCCTCTCGTAGGGATAAGCGACGATAATCTCAGACATAACTATCGGCCTTTCTGGCCTGCAGAATTTCGCGTTGCAGGCATCATAGCTCAGCCCCAAGGGGCGGTCAAGCACGCAGGCTCGGCCGCCCCTCCAAAGCGCAGGGTCATTGAGCTTCCGACGGTTTTGCCGAGGGAAGCGGGGCTTGCGGACGAGGCTTGTCCCGTTGGATCAGTTCGGTGATTAGAGAACTGGCTTCCTGAGTGGTGAGGGCGTCGACAGTTTTCCCGAAACGGGATTTGCAGCCCGCCTCGAATTTACTCTTGTTTCCGCCAAGCTTCTCGTCCACGAGTTCGCGCAGCTTGACGAGTTGACGTGCTGTGATCTGACCCTGGACGTTGGCTGTCGATGGTGTTGTTTGGGGACGGGTGACATTGGACGAAGGTATGGATGAGACGCGCGATGGCGCATCCTGTGCGACAGGCGATGGCGTCTCACCACTTGCAGGAGAAGAGCCTTCCTCTTCTCGGAGTATGGTCATCATCTCGGCGAACTCCTTGTTGAGTTCCTGGAGGTGTTGCTGGATACGGTTGAAGCGAGTAACGAAGTTTTCAGTTGTCATATCAATCACCTTCTTTCTGCGCGCCGCTGGCCGGAGGCATCATCGCCCGCCGGCCACGACACAACCAGGTTTGCGACTAGGCCGCCTTGTCCTTGTTTCCAGACAGCCAATTCATGATGGTCTCGCGGTTGAAGCGGTAGCTCTTTCCGGTCCTGCGGCACGGGATCTGTTTGTGTTCGATCATGTAATAAATCGAGTTCGGCCGTACGCGCAGCAGTTGGGCCAACTGAGAGACATCCAGGACCTCGGGCAGCGCCGCGGTCGGTTCGGTGGTGGTGGCGATTTCGGGGTTCATATACAGGGTTTTCATTTTAAGACTCCTTGCCCTTACAGGGCAAAATAGGTAAATAAGACCAGACCTGTCGACGACACCACCATGGTGACGACGACACTTTCAACAACGCCCGGAGGCCCGCGGCAACGGGAGCAGGTGGGCATCAGGGCACCTCCTCCGGGTCGACCATGGAGACGAACGTGCCATCAAAACTGATGACACCCTGTGCGACGAGGTCGTCGATCATCGGCTTCGCCATCGGCCGCAAATGCTCTGGGAGCATCTCCCGGACGCGGTTCAGGTGCAGGGCACCTTCGCTGAGTGAATGGGACGTGACAGCGAGCCGGAAGTGCTCCAGTTCGTCGACGTTGGCGGTGACCGAGACAATTTCCTCGGGGAGATCCAAGTGGCCAGAAAAACCCACGCTGGTGCCGGCACCACTTCCTGTCTCTTGATAAATATTTTCTTGTTCTCCGCCTTCTTCTTCTTTTTCTTCTCCCCGAAAAGGGTACCCCTCAATCCGTGGGTTTTTTTGGCCACTTACGACTTGGCCCACACCAAGGTCGACATCGGCGAGCCCCGGTTTCGGCGTGAACGTGGGCTTCTGTTTCGGCAGCAGCTTAATGCCGGTTACGCCACGCGTTCGGTAATGATCCTCCTGACGGCGGCAGACCTCACCGCCCCAGGTCACCTCCACTGCCGCGAAAAACCGGTCATGGCTGAAGGTGTCCCGATGGTCGTAGTCAGGCCACCACTTGTTGTAGGCAACGTCGATGTCGTCCCAAGAGATGTAGTGGCTCTCGGACTGCTGGAACCTCTCCCACAAAAAACGGGCCTCGACGGTCGTCAAGGCCTCGGCGAGGTAGACCGCCTCCTCCACGGGCTGCGTGTACTGCCACGTCCCCGTTTCCAGGTAGCGCCGGGCAAAATGGACCCCGTAGGAGAAGATGATATCCATCTCGGCCTCGTCCTGGGTCCAGGCGAGCTCCGCATCCATCTGGTTCTCGGCCGTGTACCGGATGCGGTGCGACCACACGTGGACGTTGCGACGGTCTGCACCTCCACGAGTGCGGTCCTTCCCGATGCTGGGATGGTTGCTGAGGATGACGATCAGGCTTGTGTTCAGGAAGCTCGTGGCATCCTGGTACACGGGCGCCCCAGTCAAGGTCTCAGCCGTCGTGGCCTCCTTGATGAAAGGACCGAGAATGTCGAACACGTTGTGCGGCGCGTCGTCGAAGACGGCGAGCAACTTGCCTCTCAGGGTCGAGATACCCCGCAACCGCCGTTCACCAGTGAAATCGGCGATCTGCGCATGCAGGATGTTCGAGTCACCCACGAGGATCGCGACGTACTTCATGAAGGTAGACTTTCCTTCACCGCCAGGTCCCCAAAAAATAATGCAGATGCCGGTCTGCCGCGTGAGCAGCAAGCGGGCGATCATTTCGATGAGGGCGACGATGTTCACGCCCCACCGCTCCCAGGCCTGGATGGTTTTCAAGGATTCCAGCGGCGGCAACTGTGTCGGGTCCTCGATGAATGTGCGCGGCACGTAGAACACTGCAGGCTGCTTCGGCCGCCCGGGAGTGAACCACCGATCAAGCTCGAAGGAGATGAAGCCGTTCTTGCAGAGAATGCCCTTCTGGAGCACTTCGCCGCCTCGGAATTCGAGTACGGCGGTCGCGAGGTACCAGGCCACGAGCGTGAACTCACTTGGCTCCAGCGGACGCCCCGCGACCGTGTTGAACAGATCGTGGAGTTCCTCTGGCCGAACCGGGCTGAGATGCCCTTCGGTGTTGACTCGATGGAACGTGGGCGTCATCGACGGGCGGCTCGGCGGCTCGATGCACACTAAACTGTCCCCGGTGCTTCTTGCCACGCCTCGGGCGATGACGACATACTCGTCCTCTTGTGGTTCTCCTTCGGATTCTAATTTTTCCAGCTGCTGCCTCTCGGTTTCAATGATCAACTTTCCGAGATCTGTGAGGGTGCACTTGAAGTGCTTTGCACCTGCCTTGAGGACTTTTTTGATCATCACTGGGTTGGCTCGCACCAACTCGTACGCGAAAGACTGCAGGACCTTGGGAAGCTGGTCTGACGGGGTATCAGTTGGGATGGCCAAGAGTTGATCGATGAGTTCCTTCTCCGTCGGCGAAGGCGCTGCGCTGGCTTTACTTGCCATCGGTGCCGGCAGAGAGGTCGTTGGGATCGACGTGAAAGTGTAGGTCAAGCCACCATGAGCGAAGCTCCAGATGTACGGTGGCTTGCCCGGTTTGACGATGAACTGTGCGAGCCGTTCACCGCCGTGGTAGTCAGGTTCCAGCGGATCGGAGAAGGTCTTCCCGTTCCACTTTTCCTGGTCCCCGAGGAGCTCACCGACCGTGACCTCGCCGGCCTGCCCGTGCAGCACGAATTCGTCTGGCAGCACGTGGGTGGCAGCAGCCACGCCCAGGCGGTCACGCATGTGCTGCGCTTCTTCCGGCGACTGAGGGCGTCCCGCACGTTGGCCGTCCTTCTGGATGCGATCCTCGATCCACGCAGCACGGACAGCGTCGGCCTCGTCCTGGGCGTCTGCCTTGAGCGCGGCGACGATCTCTTTGAGACGCTCATCTTCTTCCGGCGTGAGCGCGGTGAGCGCGGTGACAGTATCCAGCACGCTACCGTCTTTCACCGTGGGTGCCGGCCTTAACTGGACGAGGCCCTTGCCGCAGGCCGCACCGGCTGCAAAGTCGAGCCGCTCCGGCTGCCACACGGATCCATCGATGGACGTGCGCAGCAGCATCGTTCCAGCCTTGGTGACCTGGATGTACCCGTGCCCCGCAAGGACGAGCCGGTCAAACAGCAACTGCCCTGCGCGTGGGATGTCCTGGCCGTTTTTCGCAACGAGGTAGACCCGCTTGCCGCCTTCGCCCTTGAGAACTTCGCCGGTCTTCTCATTGACGATGAAGGTGCTCGCGCTGTCGGTGACAACCAGGGCGCAGTCCGCGATCTCTGGGCACACCGACACCAGGAGTCCTACCAGCTCCTCGCGTGTCAGTGGCATGGTGCCCGGCCGGATGTCGAAGTCGATCATCATGATCGCGAGTCCGGCGAGAAAACGGAAGTTCTCTCGGATGCGGGCGAGGTCGCCTGGACCGACGTTTTCACGGGTCGTGACGTGTGCCTCGTCCACGTTGGGGACGCCGTAGCCGCACGCCTGGTTGATCAACAGTTGGATCAGGAGCTCGATGAAGCCGTGGGGGAAGTCCGCTTCGACGCGCTTGACCTCGCCGTTCCAAAGGTTGCCCCCAGGCAGGATGACAAGCTGGTCGTTCTCCAGCGTGATGGATTTGGTGAGCCGGGGTGGCTCGTGGGACGTGAAGACCGAAATGGGCACCCTCATGGTGTCACCCCCTGGTTGATTTTTTGTTTTTTGGCAGGCCGACGATCAGTCGGTACGACGAAGCTCGCGACGAGTCGATAGACCCGTGCGACGGTTTCCAGATGTTGGGGCGTGTTCGCCCTTGCGGATGCTAGACGAGGTCGTGGGCCAGGTTCATCACCCGGCCCGCTAGATGGGCCTGATTCGCCCCCGGAGGCTGAGCCCGGGGGTGATGTGGACCGGGAAGAGGATGAACTTGCCGAACGGCGTGCTCGATGTGCTCTGGCGCGGTGCTTCACGATGAAGCGGATATGTGGGACGGACGCACGCCTGGACTGAACACGCGGCTGGGGATAAGACGCTCGGTACAACAGCCGGTATGGAAGATCAGGATCGGAGTTTTCTGGACCCAACTGGGGAGGGGAGCCAGCGGGCGGAAGCTCTTCGTTATGTCCAAATGCCATATCGTATTCTTCTTGAGTAAGCCGATTATCCATCTCGCAGGATTCATTTTCCTGGTTGTAGGTCTCCGCGTCATGGACTACAAACTCGCCCGACTTCATGAGGTCGGTGATCTTCTGGACTTGTTCCGACTGCTCTTTCTTCTTCCGCCGAATGAAGGCAGCCTCCGAGGGCCGGCCGTATCTGTTCGAGCGATTTCTCCTGATGGTCTTCATCCACAAATCTCCGTCTCCCAACGACCGGGTCTGAGCACCGGTTGTCAAAACTGGATATAAGTCCTCCAGGATCATTTTCAACCCCTAAAATTCAGTCCGAATTATTTATTTGTAGCTCTATTGATCCACCGCCTCGTTCAGCGAGAACAACCGCGAATGACCCTGAATACCCCGGAAAATGATAGCGATTATTATTTTAATTACCAGTGCATTTTTTTCGCGATCCGTGGGAAAAGTGCGGGTTCGTTAACACGGATTCGGCGTGATCCCGGCGACAAGGTACCTGCGCCGCGCGCTCAGGTGCGGGCGAGCAGATCTTCGACGGTGCTGGCGACCACGTAGCGGGCTGCGGAACCTTCATGCGCTTCCAGGGCGTGGAAGTGCGCACGACCGCAGGCGATTTTTCCCTGTTCCTGCTGACGCAAATCTTCCACGAACAGGCTGCCCTTGGTCTCCACCACGAAGTAGAGCCGCTGCTGGTTCTCGGTTTCCACGAGCACCGCCCAGTCGGGATTGTACCCACCCAGCGGCGTGGGGATGGAGAACCACCCCGGAAGTTTCGCGTACACCCGGACGGCAGTGTTGCTTTCAAGCCCACGGGCAAAATCCGCCTCCACCTGCGAGTCGTACACGATCTCCTCCGTGGCCGACTTCTTCGTGACGAGAAGATTACGCAGGTAGCCGCTGAGCTCCTCCTGCTCGAACAATTCCTGGGCGTAGTAGCTCGCATCACCGATGCGTTGATACCGAATACCATCGACAATGGCGGAACGCTTGCACCGAGCGATGACCTCCACCGCGAGTTCGATGAACTTCTGGGGATTGCGCTTGAAATCTCCCAGCCGGCTGCAGCGCTGCAGGATGCGGCAGAGGGTGCGGCGCGTGAGCTGGGTGCGGTTCTGCATCTCCGTAAGGATGTCCGGCAGCTCCAGACCGCCCTCCTCCAGATGGACGGTGGTATCGGCATTCAGATGGGTGGGCGTCACGCCGGCCCTTCCAATGGTTAAATCCGCCTTGCGCCACTGCATATTTACGCGCGCAATGGCAGGTGCGTTCTCGATGGCCAGCGCGCACGCCTCGATCAACTGTTCGTTGTCGAAGTCCAGGCGGTAGGTGGTCTTGAATTTGATACGATCCCACAACTCCTTGAATTCCTGGCTCTGCAGCACGGCCTGGCGAGGCTGGACGCGCCTTCGTTCGTCGGCGTTTTTCACGTCCAGGCGTCCGGCCAGTTTTTTTAACATGGCAGTAATAGGCTCCCGGGAGGCGAGGAAGCGCTCCGGCAGCTGCAATCTTCCGGAAGCCAGCACCTGTCTGAGCTTGTCCGTCACGCGTCCCTGCGCGTCGATGAAGCCCTCCGCCAACAGGAACTCCCACAACTGGCCTGATGGCTCCCGCCCCAGTGCGGTGGTCACACCATCGCTTCCGGTCACGGGAAGGGCGGCGAACTGGTCCTTTTCCACCACGCCGAAGCGGATGCCGGTGTCCTGTTCGATTTCCTTCTGAAGGTTCTCGGCGAAGCGTTCGTAGCTCTCCCGTGCCACCACGGTCAGCGTGTTGATCTCGAATCCACGCACACGCTGGCCTTCCTGGTTCACGCAAAGGCGCAGTCCGCGGCCGATGGTCTGCCGACGCTCCCGCTCCGAACGCATGTCACGCAGCGCGCAAATCTGGAACACGTTGGGACTGTCCCAGCCTTCCCGCAGCGCGGAATGGGAGAAGATGAACTTCAGCGGCGTGTTCAAATCGAGCAGCCGCTCCTTGTCCTTCATGATGAGGTTGTAGGCGCGCTCTGCGTTCTCCCTGTTGGTCTGGTTGCTCTCGGTGGTGTCCGACCACCCACCCTTGCGGTCGATGGAAAAATACCCGTCGTGAACATCCCGGGCGACATGGGTCTGATCCACCTCACCAAAGAGCGAGGCGAAGTCAGGATGCCGGGCTGCACGCAGGTATTCCTCCTCGAAGATCGTGGCGTACACACCGGCAACCGCCTGCCCCTGTTCGTCGTATTGGCGATACCGAGATACCTGGTCGATGAAGAACAGGGACAGCACTTTAATGCCCTGTGGCCGGAGCCGTTTCTCCTTCTCCAGGTGCTCCCGGATGGTCCGTCGGATCATCTGCCGGTGAACGGCCAGATCGTCCACATCTCCTTCGACCTCGCCGGGACGAAGGAAGACATCTTTTCCCGGACAGTTCAGTTCCATGAACTCTTTGCCTTTAGCCGCGCGCAGCTCCCCTACGCGGTAGTTTGCGTACAGGGCACGCCCCGTGGTCTGCTCCAGATCATCTCCGGCCTGCAGCGTCACTTCCATGCGCTGCACGCTGCTCTTCTTCTGCACGTCGAGTTCCACGCGAGCCCGGATTTCACCCTTGCGCGCATCCACACGAACCAATCGCACGTAGGGCTTGTTGTATGCGTCCTCCACGGTCGCGGCCGCCACCTCGATTTGTTTGACGAGCTTGCGTTCGTAGGCGTCGACGGCGTCGAGTCGATATACCATCGCATGCTTGTCTGCATGGGTGGCCGAATACCGCAGCGTGCACATCGGGGACATGGCTCCCAGCGCCTCCTTGCCGCGTCCCTCCAGTCCACCGTCCACGCTCTGCGGCTCATCCACGATCAACACCGGTCGCGTGGCGCGGATCAGGTCGATGGGCTTTTCCCCGCCCGTCTTCTCACTCTCCTTGTACAGGTTGTTGACGTCCTTCTTGTTGATGGCGCCCACCGTCACGACCATGATCTGGATATGCGGACTCGTGGCGAAGTTCCGGACCTGTCCGAGCTTGGACGAATCGTACAGAAAGTACTCGTAATGCACGCCGGCGTAGAGTCCCTTGAAGTGCTCCTCCGTGATCTGCAGCGACTTGTACACGCCTTCCTTGATGGCGATCGACGGCACCACGATGACGAACTTGGTGAACCCGAAGCGCAGATTCAACTCGAAGATCGTGCGCAGATAGACGTAGGTCTTGCCCGTGCCCGTCTCCATCTCCACCGTGAAATCTCCGGCACCCAGATCCACCGAAGGAGCCAGTCCGTTGTGGAGCTGGACCTCGTGCAGGTTCTTCATCAGTTCGTCATCGAGCAGCGTCAGCCGGTTCCCAATGCCCAGGCCGCTCTCGAACACGTTCTCCATCCGTCCCACGGCGGCCCGCGTGACGGTGAACTCGGTGCGACAGACTTCCTGGCCCCGGAAGAGCCCGCATACCGCGTCGACAGCCTGCAGTTGGTAGTCCAGTTGGGGCTCGAAGTGCAGCTTCATGATTCGTCCCCAGCGATGGAGCGTCGCAGGATGGCCGCCCGCTCGGACTCGATGAGCAGCATCGATAGATTAAGAAATGCCCGAAAATCGAAGATCGCCAGCACGGTCGTTTTGGTAACGAAATTCGTTTCGTCACCAAAATGACCCTGAAGGCATAGCTTGAACGATTTCAATCGGGTGCCGCGCAGGACCTCGTAGCCGTTTTTGGTCAACTCCTCGCCGTATCTATCCAGATAGTTGTCGATGGTCCGAGGGGTCACCTCGAAGAAAGCGGCGACTTGTTCCTTCAAGACCACGGTCTTTCCCTCGAAGGGAATTCCCTGGATACCCGCGGCCTTCTCAATCTCCGAAAGCGCGTAGGGGTTGTTCAGGATGTTCTGGCGATCGATCTCCGAGGAGGTCAGGTCCTTTCCCATGGTTACAAACTCCTCACGTTGGTGACGCCGTGCTGCAGCAGGATCGCCGACAAGTTGACCTTGGCGACATCGTCGACGAACGCACCATCGCGAAAGACGCAAGTCGGATCTCCAGCGGTGCCCAACTCCCGTCGCCAGCCCACGATGCCCAGCGCCAGGGGTTCGATCTGCTCCCGGGAGATCTTTTCCGCCAGACAGGTCACCAGCGTACCGCCGCCGATGGCGCTGACTTCCAGTCCGGCGATGGTTCTTTTCTGTAGGGGTACGCACAGGTCCAGACCCAGCTTGAGCAGGACTTCGTAGAGCAGATCCTGCTCCGTGCGTCCGGGTTTGACGTGCTCGACGGCATCCAGCAGCGAGCGTTCCAGGTCGCGATGATCCGGGTCCCACTCCCGCAGGTTGGTGGCGTCGAGTTTGAACACGCGGAAACCAAGGTCAGGAGGCACCGGTTTCATCCCTTCGCTTTCCGAGAAGAGGTCACCCTGACGAGTACTCTCTGTCGCTTGCAGCTCTTCGGTAATCTTCTTTCCCGCTCGCCGCAGACGCTCCTTGGTGATATCGGAGATATTAACTATGGATTCCGAGATCCTTTCCTTTAGTGGCTCTTGCAGTTGAATAATAATGAATCTTTTATTTAGATTACTTGAAAGGTTCTGTGCCATTACTGCGTGGGCTGTCGTTCCAGATCCAGCAAAAAAATCAAGAACTATCCCTTCTTCATCTGGGGAGAAGGCTAGTTGAATCATTCTACTAATAAGCAATGTAGGTTTTGGCGTGTCAAAAGATTCACTTTCGGGGAATAGTGCTCTCATCTGATTTTTCGAGGTTCGATTGCTCCCAACATCTTCTTTTCGCCAAAGCGTCCGAGGAGTGAGATCTCCGACTTCAGTAAGGTATCTTTTTATACTAGGTCGCGCGTCATTAGTTGGTCCCCACCAGATTCTGCCGTCAGAATCCAGTTCTTGAAGTTTTTCTTCTGAGATTCTCCAAAATCTTCCAGGTGGGGGTGAGAAAGTTCGCCCCGTTGGGCCTTTCACAGAATATTTTCCTTTGGAATAAGGCTTATTTGCGTAGGGATCACCGGGCAGCCATTCTCCACGAGGATCATTATCTGGATTATTGTAAATGGAATTAGCCTCTTCTGTGCGAGGTAAGCGGGATGGTACCCATTCAGGTGATTTTGAATAAACAATTAGGAAATCATGGTCTTCGGAAAATTGACGTGCTGTATTTCTCGGTGAATCGGCTTTTTCCCAAATCACGGTAGCGACGAAATTCTCAGAACCAAAAATGTCATCCATAATCATCCGCAGGTTCGCCACTTCGTTGTCGTCGATGCTGACGAAGATCACGCCGTCGTCTCGCAACAGAGTGCGGGCCAGCTTCAGGCGCGGATACATCATGTTCAGCCAGTCCGTGTGGAAACGTCCGCTGGCTTCGGTGTTGGAGGAGATTTTCTTCCCACCCTCGACCTGTCCCGTCAACTCCAGGTAGTTGCGGATGCTGTCCTGGAAGTTGTCCGGATACACGAAGTCCTTGCCGGTGTTGTAGGGCGGATCGATGTAGATCAACTTCACGCGACCGGCGTAGCTCTTCTGCAGCAACTTGAGCACTTCGAGGTTGTCGCCCTCGATTAGCACGTTCTGGGTGGTGTCCCAGTCCACGCTGTCTTCAGGACAAGGCCGCAAGGTACCCGTGGAGGGTAAAAGCGCTGCCTGTCGTGCCTGCCGTTTGCCGAACCAGTTCAGTCCGAACTTCTCCTCCCGATCCTCGACGCGACCTCCCAGTAGTTGACGCAGCACCTCGAAGTCGACCTTCCCTTCGACGAAGGCCTCCGGAAACAAAGCGCGCAACTGCTCCAGGTTCTCTGTCACGAGCTCCAGGGAGTGCGTCATCGGGTCGGTGGGTTCGATTTTCTTCATCGTGTTGACTCCATGCTACGGGCTTACAAACGGCGCTTCCACATTTCCAGTTCCCGCTGCGCCTGCGCCAACTCGTCATTGAGCTGCACCTGGCGGGCGATCTGCTTTTCCCGACGGGCAGCGGATCGAAGCCGGGTCATCATGCTACCGATTCGCGCCACCTCCCGCAATGCTTCTTCTCGTTCCCTGGCCCGCTCGGGAGTGGCGCAGATCGAGAAGTTCCCCAGGATGCGGGCAGTCTGCAGGGCCAGCAGAGCATCGATCCAGCTCTGATACAGTTGGTGCATGTGCATGCGCCGCTGGTTTCCCAAGGCCAGACTGCCACGGAAATCCAGCAGGAAAGGCGCGTCGGGATCGGTGATGGAGCCCACGGTCACGACCTTGCCGTCAAGCACCGTTCGGGAAGGATCCTGGAGGGCACGTCGGATGTGCACCGCCGATAACTGGGTGCAGTCGGCCTGCTCGGTGAGCAGCAGCACCGGATAGGGAACGGACCGATGCACGCGTTCCACCATGCGTCCGATCCGTGCTTGCGGACGAAGCGACAGGTGCAGCACGGCGATCTCCTGGTAGTCTCGCGCAGATTCGCGATAAGCAGGAACGCCGATGGTGGTGGGCTTGAGCGTGGCCAGCCAGAACAGGGCGACAACACCTTCCGAGATAGCCTTGCGATCCGCCGGGGAAAAGACTGCATTTTCCAACAGCAATTTCTTTGGAATGCGCAGGTTCAATCGACACGTGTCCGGAAGATCCAGCGCCGCTACGAGATCGTCGGAGTTGAAGATCTCCTTCACTGCGGTTTTCCTCGATCGTCTTCGTCGGAAAGCACTACCAAAAAGGCGAGCACCTCGAAGTCCTGGCTGCCGGAGAATTCCCCGGTGACTGCGTGCGTGCCCCCCGGTGAGAACAGACTGGCTGCGGCCTTCTCTTCGCTCTTTCCTGCGATGGAGGCAATGGCAGCAGAGAGCGCACGCTGGGCCTTGCGCATGTCGAAGCCGTTCTTTGTTTCTCGATCAAAACGGTTGACCGCGCCCGCATCCACAAGGTCGCGGCCGATGCACAGCCGTTTGATGCGATCCAGGAGTTTCTTCGTCTGGGTGTAAGGCAACACTACGGTGCCATCATCGGTCACGTGCACGAGGAAGTGCGGTGCCAGCGGATACCCGTCGGAAGAGAACCGTGAGGCGGCAGGTCCCTCAGCGCGCAGGCAGAACAGGAAACCAGGTGGGATGTCGATCTCATGCGTCGTGGTGACGGCAAACGAACCGAAGGGGGCACTGTCGAGCGTTCCGGGATGGGCCTTCAGATGGCGCGCCAGATCGATGCGGAAATCCGTGAGCGTGAGATCGGCGATGGAAACGCCGGAGGAAAGATCCTCCAGGTCGATGACGGCATCCTGAAGCTTGAGTAGCTGCTTGCGCCGGTATTCCAGATCGTTCATCTGGTTGCCGACCGCAGCCTGGATGAGGTTCTCCTCGCCCGTGGCGGAGATGTCCAGCAGCACCATGCGTCCGCCGACGCGCTGTTCCAGGTTGATGTACTCTTCGAGCTCCATGTTGGGCCAGAAGTTGATCAACTGGATACGGTCGTTGGGGCTGCCGATGCGGTCGATGCGGCCGAACCGCTGGATGATGCGCACGGGGTTCCAGTGGATGTCGTAATTGATGAGCGTGTCGCAGTCCTGCAGGTTCTGTCCTTCGGAAATGCAATCGGTGGCGATGAGCAGATCGAGCTCCCCTTCATCGGCTAGAGCTTCCGGCCGTTCCTTGGAACGCGGCGAGAAGGCCGTGAGAATGTTGGCCAGCTCACGGCGGAGTTTGGGCAGCGTCGTCTGGTTGGTGCCGGCACCGGTCACCAGGGCGCTTTCAATCTGATGCGTCTGTTTGGCCCAGGTGGCCAGATGTTCGTAGAGATAGCGGGCCGTATCCGCGAAGGCGGTGAAGACGATGACCTTCCGATTGCCGTGATTGACCGGATGCTTGAGCTTGTGCTCGATGACGCCTTTGAGGTTCGCCAGCTTCGCGTCTCGTGCAGCATCCACCTGATGCGCGGCCTGCACGAGCGTGGACAGGCGGTTGCGATCCTCGATGAGATCCTGCCTCCAGCGGATAAGGTCCACATCGTGGAGGAGTACTTTAATCTTGCGACCCACGAGCTGGCTCTCGAACTCGGGATCCTCGATGTCCATTTCCTCGATGTCGATGGCTTCCACCTCCTCGCTGGTGGGCTGCTGTTCGATGCGGTCGAGCATGGCTTCCACGTCGTCGAGTTGTCGCTGCATGGTGAGCTGGAAGGACGTGACGGAACTTTCCATCCGCTTGAGTGCGTTGATGCGGATCAATTGAATGAGACTGTCCTCACGGTCCTTCTGACGGAAAAAACCTTCGCCGCTGCTGAGCACGGTGCTGTACTTGCGATCGTAGGACTCCTGCCGGTGTGCCAGCACGTATCGCAGCGGTGCGTAGGCCGCCAGGTGCAGGTGTCGGATCTCCGAGTTGATCGCGGCGATGGGAGGAAACACGCCGGCGTTGTCGACATCGGCCTTGATGTTGATCGGGGTCAAGCGATCCGGAAAACGGCCCGTCTCCTCGATGCCGTAGTACTTCTCGATGTGCTTGCGGGAGCGTGCAATTGTGAGCAGATCCAGCAGGGTGAAGTAGTCGAAGCCCAGCATGTCCACCAGGCGCAAGGGAGTCCGTTCTGCCTCGTCCAGTGTGAGCCAGCGATTGAACTGCTTCTGCGCGATGCGGGTGGTGGTGTCGATGCTGGCGATCCCATACTCCTCCAGGGCGGTGTCCTTGCCCTCAGTGGCGAACGCGATCTGGTTGCGCAAATCGGCCAGGCGGTTGTTCACGGGAGTGGCCGAGAGCATCAGCACGCGCGTCTTCACGCCTTCCTGGATAAGCTTGCGCATCAACTTGCCGTAGCGGGTTTCCCCGTCCATGTGCGGCGTGCGGCGATTGCGGAAGTTGTGCGACTCGTCGATGACCACGAGGTCGTAGTTGCCCCAGTTGATGTGCGCGAGATTGATATCGCCGGAGATACCACCATCGCGCGAAAGGTCCGTGTGATTGAGCACGTCGTAAGAGAGACGATCTGCAGCGAGGATGTTGCGACAGTCGTTGGCCTTGTAAATCGTCCAGTTGTCACGCAGACGTTTGGGACACAGCACCAGCACCCGATCGTTGCGCAGCTCATGGTACTTGATGATGGCCAGCGCCTCGAAGGTCTTTCCCAGACCGACGCTGTCGGCGATGATGCAACCGCCGTGACGTTCGAGCTTGTCGATGGCACCGATGACACCATCCCGCTGGAATTTGTAGAGCTTCTTCCAGACCATGGTGTTGCGGATGCCGGTGGCCGATTTGATGATGCGATCCTCGTCGAGATCGTCCTGCCTGTCAGAGAACAGATGGAACAGCATCAGCGCATACAGGGAGGTGGGATCGCGTGGGGTGGCGATATCCTGTAACGCCTGTAGCAGAGCCTGCGAATTAGTTCCGTCGGAACGTCGCGCATTCCACTGCGCCTCAAACCATTGGGCCACGGAGTCCGCTTCTTCGCTAGTCTGGGAAGCCTGGATCAAATTCATGGGATTGCCCGGCGTCAAACCTAGGCCGTCGGTCGAAAACGACAAGGTTCCCGACAGTGCCAGAACCGGCTTTCCATCTGGGTTTGAAACGACCCAGGTGCCCTGCGGGATCGCTCCCTGCGCAAATCGAAACTCCACCTGCGAGGATGTCAACCAAGCCATACAATGGTTCGCCCAATGCCGCAACTGCAGCCGGTTTCGTGCCGGCCGATCCGCCTCGCTTCCCGTCAGCGCCAGTGCATCCATTTCCTCAGGCAACAGCAGGCGGCATTGCGCCAGGTCTGAAAGTCGCTTCACCATTTCCGCAAAGGCCAGAAGCGACAACCGTGATGTCACGACATCCAACCGATTTCCGACTTCCAGCGCCGACGCCAGGTGATCCATGACGCGGTCGCTTCCGACATTGCGCACGATTCTCATGTTGGACTCCTTGGATGGTCGACCATTTCATTCGCAGCCACCTGCAGCGGCTCCTTCCGGAGTATGGCAGAGGGGAGAAAAAGTCAAGGATTGGTGGGTCTCATTGCAAGCACAACGAAGACACCACCCAGCAGGTGGACAGTCTGTGGTTCATGATCCCTGAATGGGAGTAAAAGTCCTTGGCTCTTGTTTCCGAAATTTTCAACTTGACCCTTCAATAAATTTTACTAGTATTGCTTTATAGCCATTTGTCCACTTGTACTTAGAATTTTTTACTGTCAGCTAATATTGGTCATTGGTGTTAAATGGAGCTGGTTCATACAGAAACACGGAGTCAACTTTTTCCATATGATCGCGTTAGCATTGATCGTCCTTTACACGATGAGTTAAAAATTCTCACGGGAGTGTGTGCATGCCTACTTTAATTAGCCCAAATACCCTACCGCGTGGCACGGTTGCCTATAACATGCTATCCAAATTCAAGGATCTACTTCAAGCAAAGCAAAGGCACCGTATCGTCGTTACGACACCTGACTACTATCAGATCGAAATTCTGTGGGGACTATTCAGTCTGGAGAAAGGTGAAAAGAGAGAGTTTCTCATTGAAGGTGGACCAGAGTTCTGCGCGGCAGTTCTCCAGTCGCTGCGGTCTGATGCTAAGATCCTGAAACTCTTGGAGCAGTAACCGAGTTATGTATCGGGAAAAAGGAGTTGCTCATGCGAAAATTCACCGTAATAGCGGTATTGATTTCCATTTTAGCGGCCATTTCGCTTACTGCTTGCCCACCTGGTGGTGATGACGAGGCCACAAAGCGCGGCGGAGGGGGAAAGCAACAGCCCTACAATCCAAATGACGGACGCTATAAATAAGGAGGTTGAAAATGTGGACATTGGTTCTTGCAGATGAGTGGCTGTTTGGCTGGAGTAGGGGAATGTGGAAGGTCATGGCTATTATTATCATTGTTATCTTTATTCTCACTCGCGGAAAAATGACCTTTAAGGACGACGATAATGATGAAGAATAGCTAATATAAACAACATATGGGAGCAGGAAACATGACAAAGAAATGTTTTTTTCCACTGTTGATATCCTTCATTTTTTTCGGGAATTCTTCTTGTAACAACTCGAATAAGGAGAAATGCAATAGTTATCAACAATGCTTAGATAATTGGGCACGGGGAGATGGACCGCAAGTTTCCGCTAGCGAAATTTATGCATATTGCGCAAACCAAAGCGGAATCAGTGTCCCATCAAATCCTAATAAATGCGATTGATTCCTTATTCTTCTTGCCTATTCCGGAGCATCGTGGACACCTATTCCGGAGCATCGTGGACAGCATCCGTGAAATAGCATGATGCCTTTTTGTGAGGCCGCAACTGACCCTGGATTTGAATTTCATGACGCCTAAAAAAGTCTGGGTTTCCCCAGACTTGAAGATCAAATATTCATTGTGTGGTGGGTTCAGTCCTGACTGGCGCACATGCTCCTGTAGCTGCAGCCGCCGCATCTCCAACTCCTGTGTTTAGGCAGGACGAGCTGGGGATGGTCGTGGGACAGGGCAAGGGAGATGATTGTGGAGGCGGATGCGGCCAGGGTCAGGGCGCCTCGCTCCTCTTTGGCGGGGTCATGGCGGGCGATGGTCTGGAGGGTGACTGCAGGAATTTTGGATTTTTGGAGGAACTGATACTGCAGGGAGACATCATCGACGTCGAAGATAGTCTTGGCCGCGAGTGAATACAAAGACATCTGAGTGTCCGGTGCGGCGACCTTGTCGTTGTCGATGCGCGCAGCCGTCTTGTGGTCGGTCACGACGATCTGTCCGTTGCGTTCTTCGACGAGATCGAAGGTACCGAGCAGGCACTCCGGGAGTTGCTCGCCCGAGAACGGGTTCACTAGCGGGAGAACAAACTTGAATTCAACGGCAAGGATGTGGGCAGGACGGTAGCCGGTGGCCAGGAAGGCCGTCAGCATCGCGCTGGCCTGCGACTTTAGCGAATCGATGGACTCGCCCTTCTTGAACGAGATGGGTGCTCTCTGCGGGGCATCGATGGCCGCCGAGGCCACGTCGACGAGTTCGGTGAGCGTCGGCTCCGTGCCGGACTGCTTCACGGAATTGTAGAAATAAGCGAGCGATTCGTGCACCGCGGACCCTAGGATGAGCGCGGCGCCGGTGTCTTGGGGCGGTTGCCCTTGGATGTAGTGGTAGAGGAATTCGCGGGGGCACTCAATGAGGGTGGAGATCGAGGAGGCCGAGAGGTGAAGTGCTTCATCTTGCGGAACGGGATTTGTAACCATGGGATTCTCCTCCGATCAGTTCGGAAATCAGCGTACTGGCTTCCTTGGTCGACAGATAGTTCAGCGCCTTGCTGAAGCGAGCCTTGCAGCTCGCGTCGAAGGCGTTCCAATTGCCGTCGAGTTTCTCGTTACACAGCTTACGCAGCATGGCGAGCTGGCGGCTGCTGATGCGACCTTTCTCATCGATAGCGGGGGCAGGCGTTTCGTTGGTGACGGGAAGCGGCGTGCTGTTGGTGGTCGCGGGAATGTGGCTGTTGGCGGGGTGAACGAGGATCAGCACCTCGGCGATCTCTTTGCAGATCTCGTGGAGGTTCTGACCGATGTGGTCGAGATGGTTGCGAAGTTGTTCTTGTTCCATAACAAATCTCCTTGGATTGAAGCGGGTTATTTGCGCTTCTTGGGGTGGCGGTTGTTTTGCGACGGTTGCGGTTGCGGCGGAGAAGCCGGGATCCAAGCGACGACGATCTCGGCAACTTGCAAAATGAGGCAAATAACTTTCGGGTTCATGTGGTGATCTCCTTTCAGGCCGCTGCGAGTTGCATGGCCAGTTGCAGTGCGGTTTCTTTGACCTGCATGCCCTGTCCGAACCAGGCAGAATACATTCGGCTATCAGGGTTGTTGAGATTGCGTGAGTGGTCAACGAACTCCGAAACTGCATTCAGTGCGCGCCAGAAATTCGTCGCTGTGATATCGGTGCCGCGGCCGTTCTCGAAGAGTGCGGTAATTCGATCGCGGATTGAGCGAGCGCTGTTGCGCTTGGCGGTTTCGGCGGGATCGGGGAAGAGGCGGGTGAGGTACTCGCTCAACTGGAAGGTGTTGATGCTGCGCTGGGCCAGGTAACGGTACAGGTCGGCACTCTGCTCAAACTGGGCATTCACGCCGGCCAGGTATTCAGCGACGTTCTGGATCCTGGCGACTGCACCGGCCGTGTGTCGGATGCTGATTCGCTTGTGCTTATCGGCGCGGGCTGTGGCCATGGCGAGGGTGTTCGAGCAGACCACGCGGATCGGCGTGAACATGATGCGGACGGGGCTGCTTCCGTCATGGGAATTTGAGAGCAGCAGATACTTGTCGACAACGTCGTCTCCGGCAATGCGAAGGTTTCCATTGAGACGTGCGAGAACAAATACGGTTCGGCCGCCGCGAAGACTGCCGGCCGTGTGATACTCCACCATTCCCGTTTCGACGATCCGATTGAAAAACTCGAATGCAGCCTCATTCTGTACAGGGCGATATTGGTCGCCCACGACGCCGAGAGTTTGATAGGTGGGGGTGGTGTCGGCCTGCGTGATCTTGCGAACGACGGCGAAATGCCTCGGCACGCTCAGTGCATGCCACGTGTTGTTGTCCTGCACGATCGCTTCCAACGGCGTCTTGAAAACACTCCATCCGAGTCCTGCGGAAACAATCGCAGCAGCAGCGGTGGGCGGTGCGTCGGCAAGCAAAACGCCAAGGCCATGCCAGGCTGGCTTCTGAACGAAGAATCCATTTTCAAACTGATGGCTCATGATTCAATCCTTTTCTGTTGATTTAATTATTGTTTTTGTCGGGGTGGGTTAATTGACAGGGTGGGAGAAATGGCGGGTTTGAGGGTGGGTCCTTGTTGTTCATAGAAGTGCTCCTGGTATGGGTTTCAGGCGGTTTTTGCTTGGTGACGCGGATGCGGTTTTTGGGTGCGGATGCGGGTGTGTGTTTGCGGACGTTTGGGTGTTTCTAGGACGGGCGTTTGGAAGGGAAAAGTGGCAGGTAAATGCGGTGGTTTGCGGTGAGGTTGTGGTGAGGTGTTTTTCGCGGGGTCGGTTGCGGGTTTTCAGGCAGGCAGGAACGCAAAAGTGCGCTCCTTATGGTTCTTGTACCAGAAAAATGCGGATAATCAGGTTATGGATGCTCAATTCCCAGCGACAGACGAGAAAGTCAGATCGGGGAGCACGTTGCCCAGTTCATCGACGAGGCCAACACGCACAGGCGACCAAACTGAGCGACCAAGCTCAACAAGGCGCTCCCGAGGCCAGTGGCGGTGCAGGCGGTAGAGGACGTTGCCGTCGGGTGTCAAGGGCGATTGAGATGCGGTCGAGCGCAAACGGGGCACGCAACCCTTAGCGGCAGAGCTGCTCGAGTCCGGCGCGATCCTCGGGCGCCCCCGTGTGGAAGGCGTGAAGGGAGAAACCATCGACCTTGGATTCCTCTGCGTCTTCGTCGCGGTCCTCGGCAATGTGCTTGAGCTTGAGGCAGGCGCAATCGACACTGCTGTCACCGTCGTAGTCGAGGGCGTCGGCGCAGACGCGGCCGTCCCACCCAGTGTCGTGCCACGGGACGCGGATGGAGATGTGTTTCAACGGGTAGTTCATCCCAAACCTGCCGGAGGCGACTTCCAAGGCGACTCCGGCGCGAGTGCTTTGATCCTGCGCGCTATGACATGGTCGATGTTATTGATTTCGAAGAAGGCTACCGAAGCTTGCGGTTGTCCATGAAGGTGGAACATCTGCCGTTGGTACTCCTTTCCCCAGGGATGGTACGCATTGCTGCCACCATACTCGCCGTTGTTTGCGATAACGACATACTGAAACATGTGGTAATGCAGCGCCAATGCCATTTGATCGAACGTGCCCACGTCCCTGTTCAGCGCTGGGATCGCGAATACATCAGAATGGTGACGAAGGTCTGCGGCCAACGCCAGATCTGTCGCGTCGTAGCAGACGGCCGCGGTAAGCCACAGTGGCGGATCTGCTAACATGCTCGACCAGTCGTAGCCCACCAACCACTGACAAGGGCGCCAACCTTGCACGACAACTTTCGGATTGTTCAACTTTGTCTCACCTGCGGCGAGGTGATGCTTTCCTTGCCGTCGAATGAGAGTCTGCAACCCGTGAGCTGCCGACCAGGTCGGCATTATCCAAATGGCGGAATTGACCAGCGGCTGACCAGCGAACAATTCTTGGTAAGTCAGTCCCGCCAAGATGATGGCCCTGTGCTTGCGAGCAAACGGAATGAGGTGTGTCTTCACATCAAGTGGATGCACGGCAAGTTCCGGCAGAATTAGCCAATCGAGGCGACCATCGAGACCCATGTGCGTCTCACGCAGATCGAGCATTCGCTCGATCGCTGCCAGAGCGGCAGACAAATGATTACGGTGCGTCTTGCGAATGCCCCGTTCGGACAAACTAAGATCGTCAACCGCTGCAGCGGTGATGATGTCGCTGGAGGTCGGCGTAACGGTCTGCACCACACAAGCCCGTAGTGGTCGCGTCTTCTTCTTCCCGTCAGGCCGCGAGGTATTGAACGGCAGAAGAAGAACACCGCTTGAACCACCTTGCATCCTATCGAGTTTCGATTGGCGCTCTTCAATAAGGGCGAGCAAGGCGAGAACGCCGCCTTCGGTCTGTCGGTCCATCTCTGAAATTTGACACCCTGGCCATCGAAGCAACGAGAAAAGCAACTGCTCAATCCAGTCCGAGATCGGCAGCCAGTCATCGCCAAACGCCGAGTGCCCGTTGAAGAGACCGTAGAGCCTTTGATACCAATGGCTCTCCGCTGCTCGGTACGTTGTTGCGGTCTCCTTCCAACTGGGCGGGCGCACAATCTTTGTGAAGTCTTGGCGCGCTGTCAGAATGAATCGAAGTAGATATCCAAGCTGAAATCGCCAACGCTTGTCAGCAGGGCACCATCGGGGCGGGCGGTACATGGACCCGGCAGGTGTGACTCGGCTTGACGCGACGGAGACCGTGTCTTTTTCGGATAGTCCTTTCGCGGAATCCTGAACCCTAATGCGGACGTCTTCTGGGGTGATGACGTCATCCATTGCTGCCTCGGGCAATGCCTTCAGAAACTTTGAGGCGAAGCGAAGCACGGCGAGCTCGTTCCGTAGCGAACCGTTGGGCGTACCTTGAAGGACTATTTCGGCGAGCGACATCCCTGACTCGGCTCCAGCACGCAGCCGCAGGCAAAGATCATCACGCAAGCGCGGGGTGACGCTGGCAGCAAGGTCGGGCCGCGATTCAAGTATCTCCAATGCAAAGGACGGATCTCGCTCGCCGATCTGCTCGAGCCGGCTGGATGTGACACCATCGCGCACCAGCTCAATCGCTGTTTCTCGTCCGCAAAACGATCGACGCGCCAAGACGGCCAGCGTAGAAAAGTCCCCTCCCTTAATACGGTCGCCCTCGTTTCTGAGGAAGCGGATCAACTCGCGGTAATGTTTCGTCTCCGGGTTGGTTCCTCCCCGTTGGACTGGTGCGTCCTTGGGGTCGTTTGCCGCGAGATACAAGAATGCCTGCTGCCTGAGATACCAAGGCAGCGCCGCTGGGGGTAACTCAGCAAGGCGCACCGCCTCCTGCCGCAGGAGCTTTCGATAGGCATCGATGTCGATACCTTTTGGCATAGGCTCGCCTGTTTCAACGAAACCGGTCTCCGTGGCGCCAGCCCGCAACACTTCCGAGAGGCAGTACCACGCCACCCGTCGCGGTGCCCCTCGATGTCCTCCCTTAACGGTGAACGGTCGTAACAGGTCGAGCACACTTTGAAGAACAACCTCCGCCGGCCAAAGGTCCAACCCGATGCGAAGCAGGCGCACATTCGAGGGGTCTTCGACCCAACTTTCGATGAGGCCGAGGGCAAACGATCTGGCTTCATCATCAAGCTCGCTCTGAGTGCGAGCTACACCGGCGCGACTTGCTGCGTCCTCGTTCGCGTACACCTCGACTGACGTGTCCGGCTCTACGCGGTCCGCTAGGAGCGGTCTCAGGGAACGATAGGTGCTTCTGAACCGCGCTGCGGCGAAACGCTCAACTGTGGCGTCGAGTACATCTGTGACGGGTGCGAATGCCCAACTTTGTCCGTCGATTCGCTGTGCCGAATAGCGCTGTTGGGACTGAATCAGCCCTTGGACAGCATTAAGGATGTCTTCGCCGCCAATTGCATCGAAGCCGCCGGAGATTGCGCCCTGAATGCGCGCCATCTTCCGGCTCTGCCGCACCAAAGGTCGCTCATCCCCTCCGAAGTTCGCGGCCCTGGTCTTCTCGGCAGAGACCTGCAAACCATGGGCTTGCTCATCAAGCAACTCCTGAAGCCATTTCGTTGAAAGCTGCTCGATGTCAGGGAGTGTCTTCTTTTCCGTGACCCCCAAGACAATGCGGAGATCATCGACGTACCGGCAAACATCCTTGACGACGACTCCAGGCTCGATCTCCTGAGACACGGTTTCCCGCAATCCTTGGTCAAAATCGAGCAACACGACGTTTGCAAAGAAACCGGATGCGACCAATCCTTGGGGAAGCGCGACTCGTGAGAAATCGTCAATCCCCGCCTGCCTCGTGTAGTCTGCGATCTCTCGATCGTCCTTGCTGGCCCACTCCCAGTTCAACAAGCGATTCGCGAGTATGTAGAAGTTCGGATCATCGTTCGGTCGCGCCAGTGCGCTGAGCTTCCTAGCGAGTAGATCGGGCCGCACGCGGTCATAGAACTGGCGTAGGTCCGAGTGGACGATGATGATTCGATTGCCTGCATCCCTTGAGACTTCCTCGGCGACAGTCTCGGGTCGCGCCAGAAAGCTTCGATAGTCTTGGTAGTGGGCGCGATAGAGTTTTCCTGAACCCCAGCGGTGAAGAAGCGAGCCACCAGCGTTGTCGCAAAACAAACGGTTGCCGTAGGAGATAACTTGATTGCGTACCACCGTATCTGTGATTTGACCGCGAGGGTCACCCTGTAGCGTCTCGACCCTATCAGCGATGCACATCATCACGGCGGTGGCTGCCACTTGGTCGCTGAGGCTTGCGTGCGCCAATGGACGCAGCGTGGTGCCCGGGCGTTTCGTATCCTGCGGGGTCCTTCGAACTGGGACTGGTTCCCAGCGCTTGGAGATCGAATTCACCTGCCAATGCTGACTCTTGGGCGCCGGTACTATTCGCAGCGGATCGCTACACCACCTCTCAGGCGCCGCGAGACGTTCGGCCAGCTCGCCCAAAAAACGAGGGAGGTTAATCGCAGTCCGATCCAGTTCCAGCGTGTCAGAAAACCAATTGTGATACCGGATGTAAGAAGCCGTCTTCTTCCATGCTTGGACGAGGACAACCTCTTCGCGGAGTAGCTCAAGGTGCGGTCCAAGAACGTCGTTTGTCATGAGGACAGGCTACCGCTGCGGTTGGGGGACAACTGGCTGGGTGCCATGGAACCGACCGCCTGTGGCTTCATGACTCGCGACCCATTACCTCAACGAACTCCGCGACCACCTGCAGCTCCCCCTCATTCACGCCGGTGAGAATGATCGGCTTGAAGTTGGGGTTCACCGGCTTCAGCGTGTTCTTCTCGTCCTTCGAGAGCGTGCGCCCCTTGCGGTCCTTGAGCCACTTCTCGCAGAGAGCATAAGCACTCATAGACGTTTTGGCCTCCCACGGGTACTATCCCCGAGGGTGCAGCGGAAGTCAAGGTTGAGCATTTTGGGTAAAAAAGGGGTTTACGAGGAGATTTGGCGCCATCGCTTTACGTGTTGTTCGCCCATGATTTTCCGCCTCCTCCGCAACTGACCCGCGCGCACCTCCCCGACCGCCGGGGAGCGAAACGTTCACCTGTGACCCGACCCACCTTCACGTTCCACCCACGTCAGGAAACATTTCCTTAACTTGGGCGAAACTTGGGCCAAAATGAGCCTTTCCTTACACGAATGAGAAAAAATGAGGCTGACAACAAGAACTGAGAAAACCCACACGGGACAAGGAAATACGCGAAATTCTCAGGCCGTACGCGGGGTTTTGAAATGGCACATGGATTACCGCGGCCAGTAGACCCCCCTCCCATTTTGGGACAGCGGATGCTCCATCAAGTCAAATTCGCCGTTCCATTCGTTGACGGTCCACCACCTGGCTGCTATCGTTTCCGTGATGCGGCAAGCACGAATCTACATATTGTTAATCAACGCGATGGTTGCATGGATGGCCCTGGGAACGGCCTGTGGGCAGACGACGTCCTCAGGGACCGGCCCTATGACCAATATCCCGGGTGGGCCGTGGCTCAAAATTCACACACCAACGCCCGATGACCTGCTTGATGTGTGGGAAGATGGCCATGGTATCGTATGGGCCGTCGGGCGCTTTGGCACCGTGTTGCGATGTGATGGTGCACGGGTTGAGAGGGTCGATCTGGGCCACCACGGTGTGGATTTTCAGGCCATTCACGGCTCGTCACCGGAGGATATCTGGATCGTCGGCGACGAAGGCGTTGTCCTGCATTTCAATGGTGCTGACTGGGTGGAACGTCCGATCACCTCGCACGTCAGGTGGCTGATGGACGTATGGGTGACCCCGGGCGGGAATGTCTGGGCCGTGGGCTCTGCCTACGAATACGTGGACGATGGTAGCGGGTTCTACCCGGTGGCTCATCTGTGGGACGGCGCCCAGTGGAACTACACGCCGCTGCCTGAATCCGTCAGAGACACAGACCGACGGACCAAGTGCACCCAGCTTGAAGCCGTTCATGGCACCGACGGCGATCTCTATGCGGTGGGAACGGCCGGGGGGCTGTTTCACCATGACGGTTCGGAGTGGAGCTCTTTGGACTCGGGGGTCGACTACTACCTTTTCGATGTCTTGCGGCTCGAAGACAAGTCCGGATGGATCATTGGAGACCATGACCTCGTGCTTCACCGTCCGGAAGACACAGAGACCTGGAATGTAGTACGACAGGGGCAGGTGATTGGCGCATACGCAAATATGGCCCTTGCCGCCTGTGCCCCGGAAGTGTGGATTGCCGGCTATTGGGTGCGCGACCTGGATGACTCTGCCTGGGTGTTGCGGTGGGACGGCGCCGCGTGGAGCGATGAGTCGCCGGGCCTGCCCAGTTGGCTGAACGGCCTCTTTTGCTCGTCGGATGGCACACTGTGGGCCGTCGGCACAGACGGAACACTGATCACGCGCCCACGCCCATGAGGCTTTGGCGGCGCACTTGCGCAGCACAGTAGAGGCCGCCCTGAATCGTTTGAGCGATCACATCTTTCCCAGGCGGGGC
Source organism: Deltaproteobacteria bacterium HGW-Deltaproteobacteria-22 (assembly GCA_002841825.1). Taxonomy (GTDB): domain Bacteria; phylum Myxococcota_A; class Polyangia; order HGW-17; family HGW-17; genus HGW-17. The sequence continues at coordinate 67,524 of PHAZ01000001.1, forward strand.
ACCATGCGGTCTGCAGCAGGGCTACACCAGCGGGCTGATGTCCTGTCGGTATGACTGCACGTTTGATACATCCAACGGCCAATAATAAAGGGCATTTCCTACAGGTGTGCATTCCGGTGATGGTGGACAGTTTTTTCGCCGCTGCCCGCAAGGCAGCTGAAACTACAATCTTATGTATTTTTCCAAATGCCATTGACATCCGGTAGCGCATACTTACTTTCAAAAGCGCCCTCAAAAAGCCTGCAGGTCTTTTCGATCGCCCATTCACGCCACACATTACGAGAGTAATGAGAGAGTCATACCCCTATGCACAGTCAACGAGATCCTTTCATGAGCAGCACCGTCTTTTTCGCCTTCGCATTGGCCACGGTCATGGGCCTGCTGAGCACCGGGTGCGATTATTTCACCGAGAAGAAGGACGACTTCGACTCGAGGATCGCCTGCGGGGACTACTGTGACAAGAAGTTCGACTGCAACGCTGTGGATCCGACCTCCGCAGAGAGGGATGACTGCATCAGTGCATGCCGCAGTTCCATCGAGGACGACTGCGGAAACGAGCACCAGGCCGCGGCCAACGATCAGATCGACGACTGCGTCAGCCAGGGCTGCACCGAGTTCTGGGTCTGCATGGTATTCGAAGCCGCCCCCGTGTGTTACGGCTTCGTCTCAGAGTAGTTGTCCCCGGATCTATGGTTCATACCGCCGTCCATTGACGGCCTCTTCAGGAGAAATACCCATGCTTGAAACTCTCGCAATTATCCTGATCATCCTCTGGGTGCTGGGCTTGGTTTCCTCGTACACACTTGGCGGATTCATTCACATTCTGTTGGTTGTCGCGATCATCGTGGTCGTGTTGCGTGTGATTCGAGGCCGAAGTGCCTAGGAGCCTGTCGGGAAAAACCTCGGTCGCCCCGCGGGCTGCGAAACCCCGTCCATTTTGTTGTTTTTCGGTCAAATATTCCAGATATTTTCCCTCAAAACGCCTCATTTCCGGGATTTTCTCGCCTCGCGGATGCTCGGTCGGATTATCCCGACACGCTCCTGGGAGCCTGTCGGGGAAAACACGATATTCTCAGGTCGTGCGAGGGGTTTCACGGAGGGAGCCGGAGTCGAATCGGACTTGAGGCCCGTCCGGGGAAGTGTTACTTTTCGGAGAATCCAAGGAGGAGGTCTATGCTGAACTTTACTTATTACAATCCCGTCCGGTTGATCTTCGGACCGGGGTCCCTGGACAAGCTGCGCGCCAACGTGCCGGCCGAAGGTCCCATCCTGCTGGTGAGCGGGGGGGAATCCATCCGCAAAAATGGCGTACGGGAGGCCATCCTGGGAGCCCTATCCGGCATCGAGGTGGTGGAGTTTTCCGGCGTGGAGCCCAATCCCCATCTGGACACGCTGCTGCGGGGCGTGGACGTGGCGCGCCGCTGCGGGGCGAAGTTTTTGCTGGCCGCCGGCGGCGGTTCGGTCATCGATGGGACCAAGTTCATCGCTGCGACGGTGCCGTATACGGGGGACGATCCGTGGCAACTGGTCACAGGCCGCGAGAAGATCCGGGAGGCGCTGCCCCTGGGCGTGGTGCTCACCCTGCCCGGGACGGGATCAGAGATGAACGACGGCGCGGTGGTCTCCCGCCTGAATCCCACCGACAAGCAGCCCTTCAGGAGCGAAAAACTTTTTCCGAAGTTTGCCATCCTGGACCCGGCCTTCACGCTGTCGCTGCCGTGGCGGTACACGGCCAACGGGATCGCCGACGCCTTCGTCCACGTGATGGAGCAGTACTGTACCAAGGATGTGTTCACGCCGCTGCAGGACCGCATCGCCGAGGGCATCCTGGCCACCCTCGTGGAGTGCGCCCCCATGATCAAGCAGAATCCTGACGATCTGGCGGTGCGCGGCGAGATCATGTGGTGCGCCACGATGGCGCTCAACCGCCTCGTCGGCTGCGGCGTGGTACAGGACTGGAGCACCCACCTGATCGGACATGCGCTCACGGCCGAGGCCGGGATGGATCACGCCCGGTCCCTGGCGGTGGTGCTGCCGTGGCTGCTGCGGGACCGGATCCAGACCAAGCGGGGCAAACTGGTCCAGCTCGGACGCCGGGTGTTCGGGGTGACCGGGGCCGATGCCTCGGCCGGGGCCGATGCCTCGGCCGATGCCGATGCCTCGGCCGCTGCAACGATCGAGGCCATCGAGGCGTTCTTCACCGGCCTCGAGGTGCCGGTGCGGCTGGATCCGGAGTTGGTGACCGAAGAGGTGCTGCAGCGGGTGCTGGGGCAGATGTCGGTTTATAAAAAAGGTCTGGGCGAGAATCAGGACATCACCCCGGCGGTGGTGGAGCGAATCCTGCGCGCGAGCCTTGGAAAATAGTTCACATATTTATTAATAAATTATTCGAGCCATTTAGAGCGCGTCGTCATCGGGCTCGAGATCCTGCGAAAGCAGCACCAGGCGGGCGAGGATCCAGACGGCGTCGGCCGGCTCGGCGATGGCCGCGAGGCGCGCCACCAGCGGATGGTTGACGGCCAGCCAGAGGGCGTGGTGCAGGTCCCAGGGTGCCGGCGGGAGGGTGCGCAGACGGGCCAGCTCGGCCGTCCCGTCGGCCGGAAAGAAGGGCCATGCACCGGCGTCCGGTTGATGGATCTCGGCCAGAATCAGACCACCGGCGAAGGCCAAACGCGGATCCCGGGCGGCCAACCGGGCCCACAGCCGGGGCCAGCCCGCGCAGGGGCCCGCAGCGGCCGGGTCGCGATCCGTGCCGGACGGGATCCATCGGCGGGCCGCGATGCCCTCCCCGGAGGCTGTAGCCTCCGAAAGCCCCGAGCGGGTCACCGTGTGGCGTAGTTGGGACAACACACTTAGGGACCAGACGTTCTCGTCGACGAGGCGGATCTGGGCGCCCACCGGGGGGAGCGTCGAGAGTGGGGAGACCGGTACGGCGGTCTGGACGATCAGATCCCTCGTGGAAAAGGGGAGGCCGCGCAGATCCCGGCCGACAGGGAGCTCCATCCACTCCGGCTCCTGATTCCCCGACAGGAACAGGGCCCACGCATCGACGCCGATGGCGCCCTGGGACAGCCGCGCGGCCAGCTCCAGCCCCAGTTGGCGGTGCGCCGCCTCGAAGTGACGCCCCACCGCGGCGGCGGCGTCCCCGATGTCAGGTCGCACGGCCGTGTCCCACTCGAAGTGAAGATGCGGCACCGGGCAGGGGCCCCGCTGCAGCAGGAATCCCCGGTGGTGAAGGACGATCTCGCCCTGTCCCCGGGAGATCAGGTCCAGCCGGCGATGGACCACAGGGTCGGCGTGCTCCACGTGAAACACGGAAGCGGCCGGGCCCGCGGCGGGCAGCAGGTGCTCTCCCTGCAGGAAGATCCGAAGCGACGACCGCGCGCAGCGCTCCCGGACACAGGTGCGGATCCGGGACAGCGCCATCGCGGGATCCGGGGTGCGCAGGTACCACAGGCTGCGGTTGCCCACCGCGTTCTCGGAGTGCAGATGGATCTCCCAGGTGCCTTCGGGCAGGATCCACGCTTCGACGGTCTGTCCGGCATGGGAGGTGCGCAGCCGGGTCAGGGCGAACCCGGACGGTCCCGTGGGCGCCGCGCAGGGAGGCAGGGTCCAGTCGTGCGCGTCCCCGGTGGGCGGCGTGCCCTCGGCGAGCCATTGTCGCAGCCGGGTCAGGGAGAGGCCGGGGGCCGAATCTGCCATTTCCACGACCGTGAAGATCCCGGTCTCCGCATCGGTCTCCACGCGCAGGTCCACGTCGCGTGCGCCAAGGGCCGCGGTCCGTTGCAGCGCCCCGATGATAACAGTTTCAAAATCATGCAACTGTCCACGCGGTGACACGAACTCCGGCGCCTGTGAGGTCAACTGTGGGCGTAAGAACTCCCGGACCAGGGAAAAGCCGTCTTCCATCAGAGCCTACTCCCCATCCATTCCCTCTTCGGCGAGGCGGCGGGCCTTCTCCATGCGGATCAACTCCCGGGCCAGTGACGTGACCTGGTCCTCCTCCTCCTTGCGGCGGGCGGCCAGGCAGAAATCCAGGGTGTACTCGAACTCCGACAAAAAGACGCTGAACTCCAGATTCTTTCGCACGAGGCTCAAAAAGTGCAGGCGCTTTTCATAGTCTGCCTTGAAGAATCCATCGGGATAATTCACGTCCTCGATGCGCGAGATCAGCCGGCGGGCGAAGTGTGCGCAGTCGCGCCCGGACACGGCCTTCTCCGAAGCCATGATTCCGAACTCGACCCACTGTGCCGCGGTGCACTCGATGTGCTTGCCGTATTCCTCACCGAGCAGCTCGTCGCGGACCAGACGCACGTAGTCGGCGGCGGTGACGGGACCCTCGAGGAGGTACGGCTGCTGGGTGAGCCGGCTGACGGTGGCGTCGTCCATCTGCATGTAGTTGGCGTCGCACATCAGGATCCACTGCCCGTTGGCCGGCAGGATCGTGCCGTCGAACAGGCCGAAGGCCGCGCCCAGGATGCTCTTTTCCTCGGCGCGCAGGTCGCCGCCGCCGCGGGCGCCGAAGGCCGTGTCGATGTCGGGCCAGTAGAACGCCACCACGCCCGGAAAGCCGTTGAGCTCCGAGGTGAAGCGCTCGATGAGGGAGGCGGCCGAGGCGTTCTGGTAGGCCGAGGCCCAGTCGGTACGACGGATCACACAGAACTTCGCCATCAGACCGACGGCGGCGGCCTCGGTGAGAAGGTGCTGTCCGACGGCGTGGGCCGAGGCGGTCTTGCCGCAGCCGGGCTTGCCCAGGGCGAACAGGATCGGGTTGAGGCGCTTGGGGTTCTTCCGTGACTCCGGATCCCAGGCGATCAGGTCGCGCACGAGGCGCCGGCTGGCCCGCAGGAACTCCTGGTTCCCGACGATGTTCTCCATGCGCACCGGCAGCACGAGGCTGGTCTGATCCTTGCGGATCTCGCCGAACACGGGGAAGTGGATATCGTAAATATGAAAATGTACGTTCCGGTTGCGCTCGTGGTTGGCCGCGTGGCGCGGATCCCGGGACAGGGACAGGCAGCTCAGGCACAGCAGGCGTGCGTAGGCGCACAGCGCCATGTCCGCGTCGTGTCCCTGGCGCACGTGATCCTGCGTGTAGTGCAGCGCGTCCTTGATGAACGCGTCGAGGAAGTTCGGATCCTCGAGGACCTGCCGGGTCTCGCGCAGCGGCATCGGGTTCACGGCCCTCACGCGGTGGCCGGTGAGCTCGTCGAGGTCATGGGCGAGCACCAGGGCGGCGGCGTGGACGGCCGCGAGCCGGCTCCAGCCCGGGGAGGGGGAGTCGTCGGGTTCGGGCGCGGTCTGCTTGAGCCACGCCGACACCGACAGCAGCACGCCGGCGGATTTTTCCAGGGCCGCGAGCACCGGATGGCTGCGTGGTCCGAGCCCGTACGGGTGTTTTTCCCACTGGTACAGGAAGCGGGGCCAGCGCAGCTCCAGCAGGCGCGGCACGATCTCCACGCGCAGGGGCTCGAGGTGTTCGGCGTTCATATGAAACATGGTCATGGTTCACCTGTGTCGACCGGGATCACGGACAGTCCCGGAAAGAGGTCCTTCAGGGCTTCGAGGGTGCACCGGGCCCCACGGAGGAAGGCGCGGCGCCTGCGCAGCACGCGGTAGGGCAGGCGGGCCCGCAGGCGGGTCACCGCCGGTTCGAGTTCGGTGCCGGTGCCATACAGGGGCGCCAGGGGATCGTCGGCGATGGAGGGGCCGGGCTCCCGCAGGGTGCAGTCCAGCGGCAGGTGCAGCAGGGTGGCCCCTGGATCGTTGCGGAATATTTGAACAACAGGGGCGGGCGCACAGGCGGAGCTCCACATCGGTCCGATCATCCCGCGGGTGATGTGCTCCACTTTCAGGCTCCGGTCCGCCTCAAGGCACTGCAGGAAGCCCAGCTCGGAGTCCTGCAGCAGCGCGTTCTCGAGGGTCTCGACGATGCCGGCGGGAAGATGGGTCACGACCTCGGCGGCCTCCGGAGAGAAGGGCGCCGGCAGCGACAGGCCCGTCACCAGGAAACGGC
>PHAZ01000157.1 GCA_002841825.1 Deltaproteobacteria bacterium HGW-Deltaproteobacteria-22
AGTAGCGGCACCGCGGGAACCGCCGGCCGCTCTGGCGCCGACGGCCCGGCAGGCCACCACGGACCTCCCGGCCGCGTCGGCCAGAGCCTGGGCGTCCGCGACGAAATGTTTGCCCCCGAGCTGCCGACCTTCAAGGAGCTCGAAATCCGGCTCGGGCTGTGAATCCGCCGGCGAATCTGACATGAAATACTCTGGCGCGCGCTTCCCAAATATTGACGAACTGCGTCAAAACCCCTGAAAAACCTGAAAAAAGTGACTGGCCAGATTGTGTGTTTCCATGTATAGTAAGTGGGCACCGCAGTCAGGCGCGTTTTTGAGCAAAAAAGCCAAAACTGTCAGGGTGTCACACGTTTTTACGCCATGAAGTCTGCGGCCCGAGGTGAAAACATGGTGAGAGCCATTTTTCAAAATAATATGCAAAAATCTTTTTCATTTGCCCTTTTCACCCTTTTCACGATGGTCTGGTTCATCGCCTGCGATCCCGCCACCTCCCCGACCGTGAAATACGGACAGGTCAGCGACTTCGCCAAGGCCTGCGCGTCGGGCTCCCAGTGCCAGAGCCTTCGCTGCATCGAGATGAACGAGATCATGGCCTGCACCCGCTACTGCGAGCAGGCCTCCGACTGCCCCGACAACTTCTACTGCGCCATCGAAGCCGGCGACGATCCTGAAAAGCTCATGGGGCTGTGCCGCCCCCTCGACGCCGACGTCATCTGCAAGCGCTGCTCCAACGACACGCAGTGCGCCATCATCGGCGGCACCTGCAAGCCCTTCGCGGCGTCCACCTATTGCCTGATGGACTGCACCCTCGACGAGTGCCCCAACGGCTACACCTGCACGCCCATCGACGACTCCTCGTACTGCACGCCCGACACGGGCGAGTGCGAGTGCAACACCCTGAAAGAGGGCGACCGCCGCGCCTGCTCCTTCGAGAACGAGTACGGCGAGTGCTCCGGCGCCATGACCTGCCTGGGCGAGGCCGGCTGGGCCACCTGTGACGCGTCCATGCCCGGCCCCGAGGTCTGCGACACCATCGACAACAACTGCGACGGCAGCATCGACGAGGGCATCCTGGGCACGGTCAACCACTGCTCCGAGTGCGGCGACGTCTGCCAGGGCGGCGGCTTCTCCGGCACGCAGCCGGTCTGCCTCGAGAACGTCTGCGGCCTGGCCTGCGGCGCCAACTACTTCGACGCCAACGCCAACAGCCAGGACGGCTGCGAGTGCATGGACGACACCTTCGGCGCCGTCACCGCGGCCGACGCCATCAGCCAGGGGTCGTTCACCTCGTGCGACTTCAGTCACCAGATCACCGAGAGCCGCGTGCCCGGCGACGCCACCCACCAGGCCCACAACGACTACATCAAGTTCAACTACGAGGACGTCTGGAACTGCCAGATCGAGCTCGCCGTGCACCTGCGCGTCCCCTCCAGCGCCGCGACGCACGTCTTCTGCGTGTCCAACGCCAACGTCACCACCGAGTCGAGCTGGACCTGCAAGACCGTCGCCCCCGGGACCGCCCAGAACATCGAACCCAACGGCAACAACGGCGCCTACTATGTCAAGGTCGGTCTTCTCAATCCCGGCGACGCCAATTGTTCGAACTATCTGCTGACGATCTGCGAGGGAGGTCGTTGTCCATAGCCGGCCCGTGCGGCAGGGAGGCATGATGCGAATCCCGTCCCTTCTTTTGGTGTTCCTGCTGCTGCTGGCGTCCTGCGCCGGCGGCGCCAAGTCCAAGAACAACAACAATTTCAACGCGATCAACGCCAACAACGCCAACAACATCAACAACGGGGACTTCGGCAAGTCCTGCACGGTCATCCAGGAGTGCGTCTCCGAGCACTGCGTCCCGTTCTCCGGACCCAACGACACCCGCTGCACGATCCTGTGCGACGCCCAGGACTGTCCCAACAACTTCCTTTGCCGCCCTGCCACCCGGGACGCGGGCGCCGACGACATCTGCCTGCCGGCCTCGCTGCTGACCTGCAACACCTGCGTCAGCGACAACGACTGCGGCCTCTTCTCGGATCGCTGCGTGGAGACCGGCCTGGTCAAGGGATGCCTGGCCGACTGCTCTGTGGGCGCGGGCTGTCCCTCCGGCCAGGTCTGCACCCCCGGCATCAGCGTCAGCGGCGTCGCGGGCAACTTCTGCAAGCCCTCCACGGGCACCTGTGACTGCTCCGAGGCCAACGTCGGCGTCATGATCGAATGCACCACCGAGAGCGCCCACGGCATCTGCGAGGGCCACAAGACCTGCCAGGGCGCCGCCGGCTGGACCGCCTGCGACGCGCCGCTGCCCATCGCCGAGGTGTGCGACGGCTTCGACAACAACTGCAACGACCAGACCGACGAGGGCGTCCTGGGCACCATCGAGAACTGCGCGTCCTGCGGCGATGCCTGCCCCGGCGGCGACCTCCCCGGCACCCACGCCGACTGCACCGACAACGCCTGCCGCCTGTTCTGCGAGACCGACTACTACGACTCCGACCAGCAGGACTTCAACGGCTGCGAGTGCGCCGACGACACCCAGGGCGGCACGTCGGTCTCCGGTGCCACCACGCTGGGCTCCTTCGAGGACTGCGACTTCTCGACCAACGTCGGCTCCTGGCGCGTCCCCGTCGATGCCACGACCATCGCCCACTCGGACTACTTCAAGTACAATTACAACAACACGTCGAACTTCTCCTGCTGGGCCTACAACTACGTGCGCGTCAGCGTCCCCTCGGGCTCCACGCCCATGCAGCTCTGCGGCGGCTCGGCCACCAACGAGACCGGCTGGTCCTGCGTCACGGCCAGCCCCGGCGGCAGCGCCAACCTCGAGATGCTCCCCCTGCCCGGCAACGGCGACTCCACGGTCATGTACTTCCGCGTGCGCAACATGACCAACCAGGCCGCCCCCGGCTGCGGCGACTACAGCATCACCATCTACGACAACGGCGACCTGTAGGCCGCCCGAAGGGAGCCTTCCCATGAATCCATCCACACCTGCGATCCCGCCCGAAGCCGACGGCTTCGTGTTCCCGGCCGAGGCCGAGGCCGCCCTGCGCGCGGGCAACAAGATCGAGGCCATCAAGATCGTCCGCGAGCGCACCGGCTGGGGCCTCAAGGAGTGCAAGGAGGCCGTCGAGTTCCACTCGGCGTCCAACCCGGACCTGGCCCCCGCCCCCTCGTGCGAATCGAACTCCTGCGGCGCGCGTCCCCTGGTGATGGCGCTCTTCGCCCTGGGACTGATCGCCGCCGCGCTCTACTTCTCCGGCGTATTGTAGTAGGCCCCCCGTCCGTTCCGATCACGCCCGCGTACGTTCCGATCACAGCCGCGTAGGTTCCGATCACGCCCGCGTATGGTCCGATCACGCCCGCGTACGTTCCGATCACGCCCGCGCCCGTTCTACGCCCAAACTTTCCCCGATTCGTCGGTCGACGCGGTGCACCTCGCGCCGGGAGACTATCCGTCCGGCAAGCAGGGGAAACGCCCTGACCGTACCCATCATCAAACAGTTTTATTTTTCCCATTGACACTTTTATCCGAGGTTACAATAGTATTCGCGATTTTCACCCGGGGGAAGTCGAATGTCGAGTCTTGAGTTGAAGATCCCACCCGACGTGGTCTGGGTAATCAACGCGGGCCTCATGTGGCTCGTGGCAAAGGCGTCGCCGCGCCTCGTCGTCCCGACCCTGTTGCGCGTCGGGATGGGCGCCCTCCTCCTGATTTGTGGCGTCGTGGTGATCATCGGCGCCCGCGCAGCCCTCGCGAGCGCCAACACCACGTGGGGACCGATGACTCCGGAGCGGACGACCCGCCTGGTCGCCACCGGCGTCTACGCGTTCAGCCGCAACCCGATGTACCTTGGCATGCTGTTCGTGCTGCTGGGCTGGGGGATCCTTTTGGCCAGCCCGGCCGGCCTCATCGTGTCGACCGGTTTCTTTCTCTACATCGATCGATTCCAGATAGCTCCGGAGGAACGCGCACTCTCCACCAGCCTCGGACCAGAGTATCTCGGCTACCGGGCTCGGGTTCGTCGGTGGATTTGAGCCCCGACAAAGGCCTCGAGCGGACCGACGAAAGCCTGGTGAAGCCAAAAGCCCCCCATTCCCCCTTTACCGCCCGCCACGGGCGGTTGACCCAAGCTAGCCCCGGGTAGTGCGACCGGTTGCCGGTCGCCGCTACCCGGGGACAACGACGGCGCCCCCACCGCGCCTCCTTTCCCATTTCCCCGGATGCTAGCCCCCGGGCGAACTGCGCCAACACCCGTCGTTAAACAGGTTTATTTTCTCCATTGACACCTTTGTCCAAGGTTACAATAATATTCGCGTCTTGTTCGATTTCCCGTTGGAAAGGCCTGGTGTTCGTCATGCCCAAAATTCCAGGGCTCTCACTCCTTGTCTTTCTCTTTATGATTTCCTCATGCACCTACCTGCAGAAGCGCGAACTGAGAAAAATCAGAACTCTGCCAATCCCTGAATCGGTCCAGGCCTATCAGCATATTCAATTCACCGTACTCTCCAGCATGGAGGAGCAGGAATGCTTCCTCCAATCGTTGAGCCCCCGTCTGGAGCGGGAGTGGCAACCGCCGGTGTGGCGCGCCTTCAGGAGCGCCATCATTGACGCGAGGATTGACTACTCGACCCATGCGTTGGTGCTGATCCCGCTGCATCTGGGGGCGATCGCGAACAATCTTCACATCGGGCCCGCCGAAATCAGGGGAAAGCGCCTCATCTTCCTCGCCGGGGACGGGCCGAGCAGGGATTTTTATCTCCCATCGGTGAGTCATTATTGCCGGGCCTACGAGAGTCGGTTCGCCAGTCTCCTCACTATCGTCCCTCCATACTCGGCCCGCGCGCCGCACAGCCCGTCGGCTCATGGTGGATCATCCCCTGCGAGCGCGACGCGCCCGACGCCGCTCGGGCGAAAATTGTGCCACAGGCTGTGACACAATTTTGTCGTAATCGGTTTGTGCAGCAGCCCGCTGCACAGTTTCGATCACTCGCATATTTCAGTTTCTTCACGGCTCCATGCAACCAGTCGGTGCGTCGGGCCGATAATGATTCACGACTTCGCCAGGAGCCGTCCCGCTCCGGCCAGGTTGACATGAAAGTGACGAATGATGTGCAAACCGGTCTTCGCGTGGCACGGCTCTATCTCATCTTCGTTATTGTGCTGTCTTGCACGTTTGCACGCCCGTTGACTTCCGCCTGATTCTTTCGCATGCTCAGCTCGAGCTTGCGCCCGATCGTGAGTTGAGTTATAGGGAGTGAACCGATGACCCCGGAGCGGCTTCAAAGCATGATTGAAAGTGGAGAGACCCTGAACGTCGAGTTCAAGGGAGAAAACCACGGGAGACTGTCTGACATCAGGCTGGTGGAAGCCGTCGTATGCCTCGCCAACCGAAGCGGAAAAGAGAGCGGATGGCTATTCATCGGGGTCGAAGATGACGGCAAGGTGACCGGTGCCCTCCCCAGACACGGAAGCGACACGGACCCTGCCAAGCTCTCGGCGCTGATCGCCGCGCGGACCCGGCCGAGCCTCGACGTCCGTGTCATCGTGCTCGAACTGGACGGGAAATCCGTCATCGCAGTGGAAGTTCCGCCGCAGTTGACGCCGGTCGGAACCAGCGAGGGCGTGTTCGTTCGTCGTACCCTCGGGGGAGATGGTCGCCCGGCCTGCACGCCGATGGACGCCAACGCCATCCAGTCCCTCCTGGCAGACCGCGGCCAGCTCGATCCCTCGGCCCAGATCGTCTCTTCCGCACGCTGGCAGGATCTCGACCCTCTGGAATTCGAGCGATTTCGCCGCAGCGTGCGCGAGCGACGCGGGCGCAGCGACGAATCCCTGCTGGAAATGCCCGACCTGGAGCTGGCCAAGGCGCTGGGGGTCGTGGATGCCAACGGGGACGTCCGCGGCATCCGGCTCGCCGCCTTGCTCCTGTTCGGGAAGGATGATGCCCTGCGACGCCTGGTACCGTCTCACGAGGTGGCCTTCCAGGTGTTACGAGGGCTCGAGATCGAGACCAACGACATCTGGCGGTGGCCCCTGCTCCGGGTGATGGAGGAGATCGAGGCCGGAATCCGGGTCCGCAACCGCGAACAGGAAGTGATGATGGGGCTCCTGCGAATCGGGGTTCCGGATTATCCGGAGCGGGCGCTGCGGGAGGCGCTGGCCAACGCGCTGATCCATCGCGATTACCTGCGCCTGGGCGCCGTGCATTTCCAGTGGCACCTCGACCGCATCGAACTGAGCAACCCCGGGGGGCTGCCCGAGGGCGTGCGGCTCGATAACCTGCTCGTCACTGCGCCCCGACCGCGCAACCTCCTGCTGGCAGACGCCTTCAAGCGCGCCGGAATCGTCGAGCGCACCGCCCGCGGCATCGACACAATCTTCTACGAACAACTCCGGAACGGCCGCCCGGCGCCGTCCTATGAACGAAGTGATGCGACTGGCGTAGTGGTCATGATCCCCGGTGGTGAGGCCAATCTCGACTTCGTGCGCCTGCTGGTCACGGAGGCACAGAGAGGCCGTCCGCTGGGTCTCGATGACTTGCTGGTTCTCAACGCCCTATGGCAGGAACGCAGTTGCACGACCACGGAAGCCGCCCGGCTCACACAGAAGCCGGATTCCCAGGCGCGCGCCACGCTGCACCGTTTGGTGGACCTTGGCCTCGTTGAAGAACGTGGCCAGAAGATGGGGAGAACCTGGCACCTCTCCGCCGCCGTGTACCGGGCGCTCGGGGACAAGGCCGGCTACGTGCGCCGTCGCGGCTTCGAGCCCCTCCAGCAGGAGCAGATGGTCCTGCAGTACGTCGAGACCCACGCGCGCATCACCCGCCAGGAAGTCGAAGACCTGTGTCGGCTCAATCGCGACCAGGCCTACCGGCTGCTGAAACGCCTGGTGAACCAGGGTCGTCTGCGCCAGGAGCAGGCCCGCGGTCGAGGGGTCGGATACACACAACTGTAGAATGAGCGACACTCTGGGGAGATAAACGCGGAATCACGCGGAATCACGTGGAAACGCGCGGAAACGCGCGGAAACGCGCGGGACATGCACAGAAAATCCTGGATATTACTTGAAAATAACGCGGAAAACGCGCGGAAAAACGCGCGGAAAAACGCGCGCGCATTTCGGTCGCCGGCCGCGAGTTGTTTGGCCGCACCTTCGACGAACTGTCCCCAATGCTCTCAAAGCCATTGCGCCGGGCGAATTACCCCAACACCCATCATCAAACATGCGGCTTTATATTCCCCATTGACACAAACATCCGTTGTTACAATAGTATCCGGGTCTCGTTCGATTTCCCGTTGGAAAGGCCTGGTTCCCGCCCCTACTGTGGCGCCCGCGATCATGCAGGCCAAGGACCAGGGACGGCAGTTCATCGTGGCGGTGAACAATTGAGGCGAGGAGAGAAAATCAGGCAGAGAGAAAATCAGGCGGTCAACGCGCCCTGCCCATGTCCTGACTCGGTGCGACTCCGAACTTGCGCGAATACTCGCGGTTGAACTGGCTCAGGCTCTCGTAGCCGACCTCGAAAGCTGCGGTGGTGACCGAGGCGCCACTGGACCTCAGCAGTCGCCGCGCCTCGAGCAGGCGCAGTTCTTTCTGGTACTGCAGCGGCGTCGTTTCGGTGACCGTCTTGAAGTGCCTGTGGAACGACGACGGGCTCATGCCGACACGCCGGGCGAGGTCCGGGATGGCGATCGGAAAACGGAAGTCTTCACGGATGTGACCGATGGCGCGCGCGATGGCGCCGACGCGGCCGTCATGGCCAAAGAGGCTGCGGAGCATCCCGCCAAACGGCGCCACCAGCAGGCGGTAATGGATCTCCCTGGAGATGATCGGGCCGAGCACCTTCACGTCATCGGGGGAGTCGGCCAGCGCCAGGTACCGGTGCAGCGCATCGACCAGTCCGGAATCCGCCTGATGTGTCACCACCGCACGCGTGGGCTCGCCGTCGCCTGCCGCCGCCGGGACCTCGGCGCAGAGCTCCCTGACGGTGGCGAGGTTGACCACGAAGACCAGGGCCAGGTACGGGGTCTCCGTGATTCGGGAGCTCACGGGCACGTCGTGACTGACGAGGAGGCACTCCTGCTGGCCGAACGACATGGTCAACGCGCCTATCGCGACCTCCTTCCTGCCCTGGAGGACCAGGCAGAGGACCGGTTCATACAACGAGGCTTCGAAGGAGCTCGGTGCGTCCTGTCGCAGAAGCCGGAGGCCATCCAACGGTTGAGCGGTTTGGGGATGGCCATTTCCTGCCGTGGAAAAGTGGCGGGAAGCGTGTTCGATGAGCTTTTCCAGGTGCATGTCTCGGTCTCCAGGGTGAATCTGGATCTGCCCGCGTGGGGTGGTGCGCATCTTAGCGAAATTTGCAGGATTAGGCCAACAGTTTGCAGGAAATGGCCGGCACCGCAGCCCTGCGGTGGGGTATGGTTCTTCCGTGTCGGGTTCCCCGGGGTTGGGGACGAAGACCCGATCACGGATGGCGGCCAGGTACGCCATCCAGGACCGGCGACGCACCGCGGTGGTGTGGTCGCTCACCCACCTGGAAGGAGTTGCCTATGAAAGACCATGCTGTAGCGTTGATCACGGGAGCCAACAAGGGCCTCGGCTTCGAGATCGCCCGTCAACTCGGGAGGCAGGGGCTCTGCGTCGTGCTTGGTGCGCGGGACCTCGAGAAAGGCGACGCCGCCGCGTCGGTCCTCCGAAGCGAGGGCTGCGACGCCCACGCGGTCCAGCTCGACGTGGCGCGGGAACAGGACGTTCAGGCGCTGCCTGCCTTTTTCACCGGAAAGTTCGGTCGGCTGGACGTGCTCGTGAACAACGCGGGGGTGGCCGAGTGGGCCCTCGACGACCTCGACTCGTTTCGCCGCACCTTCGAGCCCAACCTGTTCGGCGTCGTCGCCACCACCTACGCGCTGCTGCAGCTGATCAAGGAGAGCCCTGCCGGGCGCATCGTGAACCAGTCGAGCCAGCTCGGATCGCTCACCTCGATTACGAAGCACCCCGAGATGTTCGGCGGCTTTGTCGTCCCCGCGTACACGGCCTCGAAGGCGGCCCTCAACGGCTTCACGGTCGCCCTCGCCCTCAAGCTGGGGAGCACGCGGGTCAAGGTGAACTCGGCGCACCCGGGCTGGGCCAGAACCGAGCTCGGTGGGGACGCGGCGCCCATGACGGCGGAGGCCGGGGCCAGGACCGCCGTCCGGCTGGCGACGCTGCCCGACGACGGACCCACGGGCCGGTTCTTCCACCTCGACGACGAGCTTCCCTGGTAGCACCGGATCCACCTCGTTCAGAGGTGGTTCCGAAAAACTGGACAGTGGGTTAAGCTACTCGGGCATATGGAGCGAGTATCATGACCAAACAATCGA